>CAIUSQ010000030.1 GCA_903901905.1 uncultured Actinomycetes bacterium | reverse complement strand
TGCTTGGAGTTAGAGCGGTAATTGCAGAAAGCTTTGAAAGAATTCACCGTTCCAATCTGATCGGAATGGGAGTACTTCCATTGGAGTTTAAGAATGGAGAATCTGCTGCCTCGTTAGGTTTAGACGGGACAGAGGTTTTTTCAATTGCAGGTATCACCGCCCTAAATACTGGGGGAGTTCCAAAAGAACTCACGGTAACTGCCGGCGATAAGAGTTTTACCGCCAAAGTTAGAATTGATACGCCAGGAGAAGCTGATTACTACCGTCACGGTGGCATTATGCAGTTTGTACTGCGATCACTTCTTTAAAGGCTAGGTTTAGTTCTTGATGGATCGAAATGGAATTGCACTGAGAATAATTCCAGCTACAAGTCCCCAAAATGGTGAACCAAGTCCTAACGGTTGAATTCCACTGATTGTTATTAAAAGCGTTGCCATTGCAACCTCACGTCCATGAACGCCTGCAACTGACTCATGAAGTGAATTCGCTAGTGCCGGCAGCAATGCCAGTCCAGCGATCGTTGCGATCATTGAAGGTGGAAGCATGTTAAACAAATCAATAATTGGGATGGTAAAAACAGCTGCAGTAATGTAGAAAATTCCACAGAGAACGCCGGCGGTATAGCGAGTAGTTTTATCAGGATCAGCATGTTCACCAACCGCAATATTTGCAGTAATAGTTGAAGTGTTTACACCGGTGTTTCCCAAGGGGGCTGTTAAAAGTGAAATAAAACCGCCAGTTAAAATTGAGTACTTGATCGGTGGCTGATACTTGGCTGATCTTAAGACTGCAAATCCTGGGGCATATTGAGTTGCAAGGGTTGCCAAAACCATGGGAAGAGCAAGATTAATCGCACTTGCCCAGGTGAAATCCGGTTCAATAAACTGCGGATGAACCCAGAATAAATCTGCACCATTAAATTGGAGTTTGCCTAGTGCAACAGTAAGAACAATTCCAACGATAAACACAGGCACAACAGGTGTTCTTACGTTTAGTTTTCGGGCGAGGAAGAAAACCACAACCATTATGGATACAAGCCATGGTTCTGCAGTAAAAGAAGTAAAGATTTGTACACCAAATTGGAATAGGACACCTGCAAGCATGGCCATAATTACTTCATGAGGGATGAATTTCATAATCTTTCGCATGGCACCGGTTGCGCCAATGACGATGAACGTAATTGCGACGATGATGTAAGAAGCAACAGCCTCATTAATTGAATGTGCCTGCAGGCTTGTTACTAACAAAACCATTGATGCAGTCGAAGGAGAGCCAATCATTGGCATTCGAAAGCGCAGGCTAAGGAAAAGGCCAAAGAGTCCAGAGGTCAACCAGGTGATAAAAATCCAATTAGATGTTTGAGCATCAGTAAAGGATCCATTTTTGGCTGCCGTGAGTTGAATGACAATTGGACCCGTGACTGCAACAAGAACCACCAATAAACCCGAAATTAGTGTTCCGAGCGTGGCATCTCTCGGAAAGCTCTTTAGGTTGCTTAAAACTGCACCTAAACCGTTTTTCGATGTGCCTTCATAGAGTTCAGTCATGTTCACTTAGTGTAGACCTGGATTGCTCCATGACTAACCTTGATTTGTTCTCGAATACAAGTACTTAGTTCTAAGCAGGAAGTGAGGCAACACCTTTGTTGTGGAATCGCTTACCTGAAGTTGCTTCACTAATTCCCGCGCGATCAAGGTATGGCAGGATTCCACCCAGATGCATAGGCCAACCAGCTCCCATTAACATGCACAAATCAATCTCAGCAGGAGATGACACGACACCCTCATCCAACATTGATCGAGCTTCTTCAGCCAGTGCTTTGAGTGCGCGATCACGAACTTGCTCTGCCGTTGATGGAGTGTTGCCCTTTTCTACGAGTGCAAGTGCTGCAGGGTTTGGGGTAATTGTCCCATCCTCGTTTTTGACATAGAAATTGCGCACTCCCTCTTTAACCATGCGCTGCATAGTTGGAGAGATTCGATAGCGCGGTCCAAGATTTTTGTGCAAAGTCTCTGACACATGAAGTGCCACGCCTGGACCAACAAGATCTAAAAGTTGGAATGGCGACATTGGGAAGCCAATTTCCATCATCGCAGCATCTGCAACTGCAGGAGGAGTTCCCTCATCTACAGCGTCGGTAACTTCACCCATGAATCGTGTTAAGAGTCTATTAACAACAAAGCCCGGAGCATCCTTACAGATGATCATTACTTTTTTGAGTTCCTTACCGACTGCAATTGCTGTGGCGGTAGTTGCATCATCTGTAGTTGAAGTGCGTGCAACTTCCAATAAAGGCATTACAGCAACGGGGTTAAAGAAGTGGAATCCGACGACTCGCTCAGGGTTCTTTAAACCTTGTGACATGGCTTCAACAGATAGAGAAGAAGTATTTGTTGCAAGTACACACTCGGGGGAGACAATAGTTTCTAACTTCTTAAATAGTTCTTGCTTTAAAGAAAGCTCTTCGAAAATTGCCTCGATAATAAAATCACAGTTTGCAAAGGTTTTTTGGTCGGCAGAACCTGAGATCAAAAGAGCCAGGCGGGCGGCAGATTCGGCGCTCATGCGCTTTTTCTCAACCAACTTCTGGAGTTCATTCTTAACCCAAGCAACACCTTTATCTGCTCGTTCTTGATCAATATCAGTCATGACAACTGGGCACTTAAGATTTCTGAGCAAGAGCAGGGCTAGTTGAGAAGCCATTAATCCGGCACCAACCACACCAACTTTTGTAACCTTACGTGCTAGTGCAGGCTTAGGTGCACCTTCAACTTTCTTACGCTTTTTCTGAATTAAGTTGAATGCATAAAGAGATGAACGTAGTGGATCAGACATGACAAGGTCAGCTAAAACTTTGTCTTCTGCATCAAAACCAGTACCCAAATCACTTTTCCTTGCAGCTTGGATGAGCTCTAAAGCTTTTGTTGGAGATGCAATCTCGGCGCCGCCGTATTTTTTCAGGGCTGCCGCTTTGCCTGTAGCAAGTGCTGTTTCCCATGATGGATCATTGCTGTAATCGGGGCGATCGATTTTTGTGCTTCCATCTAGAACCCCAACTGCAAATGCGATGGAACGTTCTAAATAATCTGCGGGATCAAAAACTGCATCGACAACACCGAGCTTTAGGGCATCTTTAGATTTCAACATCGTGTTGTTATTAAGGGCGTTAAGCATGATTACCTGAACAGCGCGCTCTGGCCCAATGAGTTTAGGCAGAATTGTGGCTCCCCCCCATCCTGGAACTAGCCCGAGAAAGACTTCAGGAAGTGCGATGAATGCAGTGGATGAAAGAGTTCGATAATGGCAGTGAAGGCCAACTTCAAGGCCACCACCGAGTGCAAGTCCGTTAATGAATGCAAAGGTTGGAATCTTTGATTCGCCTAATCTGCGGAAAACATCGTGTCCGAGTTTTCCAATCGCCATTGCCTGGTTGTGGTCATTTAAGAATGCAAGAGCAGAGAGGTCAGCACCTGCTGCAAATATAAATGGCTTACCTGTGATTGCAATTGCTTCTGGCTTTCTGGCAATCGCATCAGAAATTGCAGCATCTAGAGCACTCAGTGATTGAGGTCCGAAGGTATTTGGCCTGTTGTGATCCAAAGAATTATCTAACGTGATTAATGCTAGAGAGCCTTTTCCACCAAAAGCGGCTAAATCAATATCGCGAACAAGTGCGTGCGTAACAACTTCTTCTGGCGCACCTGCTGGCAAGGTTATATTTGTGCTCATGATTATTTAGTTCCTTTAAAGTGTGGATTTTCCCAGATGACGGTGCCACCC
>CAIUSQ010000029.1 GCA_903901905.1 uncultured Actinomycetes bacterium | reverse complement strand
GCCTTCGGCCATAACAGTGTGGGCTTTACCAAATAAAGACTTACAAATGATTGCTACTCGCAAACCAGCTTCGCGTGCTTCTACCGCTGCCCGTAAACCTGCACCACCGGCACCGATTACAAGGACATCGTATTTATGGCGCTCTAGAGTCATAGCCGATTTTCCTTTTAGAATAAGTAGAAGTTAGTCCATGCGCCAGTTGCTACTTGGCGAACATAGATATCGGCGAATGCAACGGCTGCTAATGAATACCAGGCAAAGTTTTGGTGCTTTGCGTTAAGTACTGAAACTTTTGTCCATAATTTGTAACGAACTGGGTGCTTTGAAAAATGCTTTAAACGTCCACCAATTGTGTGTCGGCATGTGTGACATGAAAGAGAGTAGAGCCACAACATGGTTGCACTCACAGTTAAAACAATTGAGCCCACACTCAGGTGTCCCCATTCGCCTTCTGCATTTCTAAATGAGATTACTGCGTCGTAGGTAAGAATGACGTTTAAAACTAATCCTGCATAAAAGAACCAGCGGTGTGCGTTCTGGAAAATTAATGGAAAGCGAGTTTCGCCTGTGTACTTCTCGTGGGGTTCTGCAACTCCGCAAGCTGGAGGTGATAACCAAAATGAACGGTAATAGGCCTTGCGGTAGTAATAACAGGTCATTCTAAAACCTAATGGGAAGATCAAAATAATAAGAGCTGGAGAAAGAGCAAAGTTAAAAATCTGGGCACTCACTGGCGTGAAGCCAAAAAGCGTTGCTCCAGGTTCACAGGCTTCAGATAAACATGGTGAATAAAAAGGTGAGATTAGATGTGAGTCTTTTACAAAGTAGTTGTCGTTTTCAAATGCGCGAAACGTTGCATAAATAACAAAAGAGATAAGTACAGAAAATGTTAGTAGCGGCTCTAGCCACCATTTATCTGTGCGCAGTGTGCGCTTATCAATCTTGGCGCGCGTTGGCGAAAAAACACCTGACATCTACAACTCCCTTGGTGCTGCCTGTGGATTTAGTCCGTAAATCACCTTGGGCAATTGTGCGCTTGCTGGGAATATTTCGCTAGGTGTACCCATGCGTAGAGGCTATGAACTAACCCACATAGTCAGTTATTGCCCAACAAGAAGTCCAGAACTATGAGCGAAAGAGAAAAAATGGCGGAGGGCGTGGGATTTGAACCCACGATACTTTCGTATGCCGGTTTTCAAGACCGGTGCACTCGGCCGCTATGCGAGCCCTCCGTGGGAGAGATTACCTGACTTTAGGGCTAGCGAAAAATCGAAGCGTTGTTCAAGCGGAAGGCGGCAGTAAGTTTGTTGGTTGGTTAACTCTAAGGATTTTTAGGCGGGTAGATCTAGTAATGTTTCAATTATTTTTGCCACACCATCTTGTTCGCAAGGTTCAGCTACGCCTTTTGCATGAAGAGGCGCTTGTGGATGACCATCACTGATTGCGTAAGAACGTGAAGTCCATTGCAGCATTGAAAAATCATTTGGATTATCGCCGAAGCTAACGCAGTCATCTGCTGTTAATCCAAGGCGCTTGGCCATCATTTCTAACGTTGCACCTTTTGATACATTAAGTGCCGAGATTTCAATGAGGGAATCATTTGCAGCAGAGTGCGTAATGGTAGCTAAATCTCCAAGAGTTTTATGAGCGATTGTTACCATCTCATCGGATCTGTATTCAAGATTGCTGCAACGAGCAAGTAGTTTTAAGGCTGGAACCCTAACTCCATCTTCGATTCGCTCTATCCCAACATTATCTAAGCCAATATCCCACTTTGGTATGTAACCAATTTCTCTCTGATAGTGACCATTGGATTCAACAGCAAATGAGATTTCAGGCATCGCAGTTCGCATGCGTTGAACAATCTCTGTTTGATCATCGATGGAAATCATCCACTCTTCTAAAATTACATCGTTCATTAAGTCATACAACATCGCACCGTTACAACAAATTGCTGCTCCAAAACCAAAAGCATCACGTATTTCACCCATCCATCTTGGAGGGCGGCCGGTCACAAAAAAAACATGTATCCCTAACTCTTTTGCGCGCGTAAATGCATCAATTGTTCGCTGACTTATTAAACCCTCGTGCGAAACGATTGTTCCATCAAGATCTGTTGCAATTAATTTAGGTCTTTTGCTCACACCAACTCAAATCGTTTTGTACCTAAAAATGGCTGTAAGGCAACTGGAATATTTACCGTGCCGTCAGCATTTTGGTGATTTTCTAAAATTGCAACAATCATCCGTGGAATTGCAACGAGTGTGCCATTTAATGTTGCAACCGCTTTTGTCGCATCATTTTCCTTAAACCTTATATTTAAGCGACGTGCTTGAAACTCTGTGCAGTTTGAGGTGCTTGTTACCTCTCTGTATGCATCTTGCGTTGGAATCCACGCTTCAATATCAAACTTACGGTTTGCGCTCGACCCTAGGTCACCAGATGCTACATCTATAACGCGATAGGGAATCTCCATTGCGTTAAGGAAATCCTTCTCCCATTGCAATAAACGTAGATGCTCTTCTTTTGCTTGATCTGGATGACAAAAAGAAAACATTTCAACTTTATCAAACTGGTGGACGCGAATTATTCCACGGGTGTCTTTGCCATATGTTCCAGCTTCTCTACGAAAACATGTTGAGTAACCGGCATAACGTATTGGCAACTTCTCTGCCGCAAGAATTTCATCCATGTGCATTGCAGCCAGAGGAACTTCTGAAGTGCCAACTAAATACACATCATCTTTTTCTAGGTGGTAAACATTTTCTGCTGCTTGACCGAGAAATCCCGTGCCTTCCATTGCTGTTGGATTAACAAGAACTGGTGGGATTACTGGAGTAAAACCTGCCTTATTGGCTGAAGTAATTGCATAGTTAACTAGTGCAAATTCAAGCATCGCTCCAACACCTGTTAAATAGTAAGAGCGAGAACCTGCCACTTTTGCGCCACGCTCTGTATCAATTGCACCTAGCAATTTTCCAAGCTCTACATGGTCTTTGGGTTCAAAATCAAAACCTTTAGGTTTGCCAACATTTTCAATTACGACAAAATCTTCTTCTTTCCCTATTGGCGCTTGTGGATCGATAACATTTGAAATCTGCATGATGAACGCTTTGGCTTCTGCTTCACATTGTGTGCGCTTTACATCAGCTTCCTTCACTTTAGCAGCAAGGGTCTTTGCGCTCTCAAGTAGCGCAGCTTTTTCTTCACCTTTTGCTGTTGCCACCGATTTAGATAAAAGATTTTGTTCGGCCCTTAGAGTTTCAAATTGATCGAGGGCTAATTTACGAACTTCATCTGCGGCTAAAGCTTTTTCAATAATCGAAACATCTTCACCACGGGCCTTTTGAGATGCACGAACTACATCTGGATTTTCGCGTAAAAACTTGATGTCGATCATTTACTTAACCTTTTCTCGTGGATACGAACCTAGGAATCGGATCTCTTCGCAGATGGCCCGAAGGCTTTCTATTGCCTCCTTTACGGGGGCATCGGCTATGTGACCTTCGGCGTCAATAATGAAATGGTAATGGCCAAGTTCTAAACCAGTTGGACGCGACTGAATAAAAGTTAAGTTGATATCCCGCTTAGCAAACTCGGTCAAAATATCTAGCAACGCTCCTGCGTGATCCATGCCGATAAAGGCTGCAATTGAAGTTCTATCCCAACCGGTATTTTTTGGAACCGTTCCTGGCTTTGAGACCACAATAAAACGAGTAATTGCACCTGGGTTATCGGCAATATTGTCTGCAATCACTCGCAGTCCATAATGGGCTGCAGCCACCGGCGCTGCAATTGCGGCGTCGAATTCACCTCTTGAAATTGCCTCTGCCGCTGCCGCTGTAGACGATGTTGAAACTAATTCTGCATCTGGATAATTGGATGCGACCCACATACGACACTGTGCTTCAGCATGTGGGTGTGTTGCGATGCGACGAATATCAGTTGTATCTTGCTTAATCATTAGCGCAAAAGAAACGGGCAAGGTTACTTCGCCAACAATTACTAGGGGCTCACCCGTTGCTAGCTCATCTAGAGTGCGTGCAACTACACCTTCAATTGAGTTCTCGATTGGAACAAGAGCAAAGTGTGCTTTGCCAAGTCGAACTGCATCTAAGGCTGAGGTGACATTGGCATATGGAATTAGAGAATCATTAGAGGAAGTAATCTTTTTTAAAGCCGCCTCTGTAAAAGTCCCTTTAGGACCGAGGTAGGCATATGTACTCACTTGCTAATGATACCCGAGTACTGACCTCGCATTTGACGGGTTATTTGTGATCAAAACATCGACGCCATTGTCAGCGCAAAAGAGCACATCCTTGGCATCATCAACGCTCCAAACAAACAATTGCCTTGGATCCTTCATTAAAGATGCACTCTTGGTAAAGGAAGAGATGCTGGGGCCAATTGCTGTAGCTGACGTAAACCTGCGCATTGGTAGTGAGTATTTATCGCTAAGCAATGCCACTGTTTTTTGTTCTGGATTTATCTTTCTTATCTTTTCGATTGCTAACCATGAAAATGACATTATATAAATCTGTGCTGTTATTTTTTCTTGAGAGAGTAACTGCATAACTGCTTTTTCCACGGCATTTGCAGTTGGTACGGGATGTTTGGTCTCTATTGCCATTTCTTTCTTAAACTCTCTTGCCAAAATCAGAAGTTCATCCAATGTGATTACTCCGGGATGTTCTCGTTTGATCTCTTTAAATGTTGAATCTGCGATTCTGGCTTGGTTTCCGGTTAGGCGTTTCAAATCTGGGTCATGCCATAGAACAAGTTGATTGTCTTTAGTTAATCGAACATCACATTCAAAGCCATCTGCGCCCTCATCGATAGCTGCCTTGTAAGCCACCAAACTCATCTCAGGAAATTTAAGGGAAGATCCACGGTGCGCGTAAATCTTCACCTTTGAAGGTTACACCGTTAGGCTTATGTTCTATGAGCGCCAATTATTTTAAATCATCAGCGCGCTCAGCCCTTGGTTTAGTTCGCCAAGGCAATGAAGATTCTGCATTTCTTTCTCCACAGTTAATCGCCGTGGCCGACGGTATGGGCGGCCACGCTGCTGGAGAAGTCGCATCCAAAATTGCAGTCACAGTTTTGAATTCTTTGGTTCCAACTCTTACTGCCCACGAAATTGATGAAGACTCAGTTGAAGATTTACTCATGCACTCCTTACACAGCATCGATTATGAAATTGCTGCAATAACCGAAGAAGACATTGATAAACGTGGAATGGGTACGACATTAACTGCACTGCTCATTAGGAATGAACAGATCGCTTTATTACATGTTGGAGATTCACGCTGTTATCGTTTACGCTCCAATGCAATTGAACAATTAAGTGTTGACCACAGTGTTGTTCAAGAACTATTAGACCAAGGTGCGATCACAGCAAAAGAGGCAATTGATCATCCCCAAAGATCTATGCTCACTCAAGCACTTCGTGGCGACGGTACTACTACCCCCGTACTACAGATTTATGAAGTTAAAAAAGGTGATCGTTATCTTCTTTGCTCTGATGGTTTGTCAGGTGTTTTAACTGAGAAGGAAATTAAGGTCGGTTTATGTAAGTCCGACAAGAGTGAAGCTGTGAAATTTTTAGTCGATGCAACGTTAGAAAATGGTGCCCCTGATAACGTCACTGTTGTTATCGCAGATATCGCCGATATTACTGATGGAAAAACCGAGTTTTTTGGGGCCGCCAATGATAAATAAGTTAATTGGTGAGCGATACAAAATTGGCGAAATGATCGGTACTGGCGGTATGGCCGATGTTTACATCGCCGATGATGTTAGACTTTCTAGAAAAGTTGCCGTAAAAGTTTTGCGTAGTGACTTAGCACGCGATCCAGCTTTTGTTGGTCGGTTTAGAAAAGAAGCATTCGCTGCTGCAAAGTTAAATCATCCTGGAATTGTTGCTGTATACGACTCTGGCGAAGAACCTGCCCCCTACATTGTTATGGAGCTTATAACCGGACACACATTGCGCGAACTAATTCATAAAGGCGAACGAGTTCCATTGAATCGTGTAATTGAAATTGGCGAAGGAATTTTGGCTGCCCTTGAATACTCACATCAGAGTGGCATCGTTCACCGTGACATCAAACCTGCAAATATCATGATTACAGATCATGGTGATGTGAAGGTGATGGACTTTGGAATTGCTCGAGCCCTTGCCGACCTTGGAGCAACGTTAACTAGCACGTGGAATGTTGTTGGTACGGCGCAGTATCTATCACCAGAACAAGCACTTGGTGAGGTTGCAGATCTGCGAAGTGATATTTATTCAACAGGTTGTTTGTTATATGAAGTATTAACGGGCCAACCACCATTTACTGGCGAAACCCCTGTTGCTATTGCATATCAGCACGTCTCTGGAGTTTTAATCGCTCCTAGTAGAATTGTTCCTGATTTACCTGCCGGTGTAGATACTTTGCTAGCCGTTGCATTGGCTAAGAATCCAGATGATCGTTATCAGTCAGCAGGTTTGATGTTAGATGACCTTTATAAAATAAAATCGGGATCAGTTTTATCTACAAAAATTGCAAAGCCATCTATCTCCCGCCGAAAACTGTTGGTTAGAGCTATTAGCGCAATGGCCGCAATCGCTGTCCTCTCTGCTGGGTTTTTATTGGCCCGCCCGTCATCTGATACCTCGCGATTGCCTCAACTTCCAAACGTAGTTGGTTTGTCCCAACTTGAAGCTGAAACATTATTAAAAGACTATGTATTAACAATTACTCGTGCACCCGATGGCAGAATTCCAAAAGATCGAGTGGCAAGCCAGTTCCCGTTAGCAACAACTAGGGTTCAAAAAGGCTCTGGTGTTGTTTTAACAATTTCAAACGGTCCAGGTGATTCGATTGTTCCTATTGATCTAGTGGGTATGTCGCTTATCGATGCACGCACAGCATTAACTTCTGTTGGTTTGTTAGTAACAGCCACAGAGGCTGTTCCATCCGATGAACCGCAAGGAACTGTATTGAAGGTAACTCCAGAGCCTGGATCTACCATTACAGCTGGCACGGGTGTTGTCTTACAAATTGCAAGTGGTCAAGTCACTATTCCATCTCTCATTGGAATAGATGCATTACAGGCAAAAACTCTTTTGGTTCAGGCTGGTTTTTTGGTAAAAGAGGTTGAAGGCTACGATGCTAATCAGCCTTTAGGAATTGTTATTCGGCAAGCACCAGATGCTGATGTGGTTCAAACAATTGGCAAGTCAGTGACAATAACAATTAACACAGCTCCAAAGTAAGTAAATATAAAATTTAATTCCTGCTTAGAAAATTAACTACTTGCCTTGCTTGAACCAATAACTGGAGATAGCCCCACTGCTTTATTTTGTGCATTTCTATCTCCGCACATCTCTAACCAGTTAGCCAACATGTGGTGGCCGTGTTCTGTTAAAACCGATTCCGGATGGAACTGCACTCCTTGTATTGGAAGTGATCTATGTTGTAATGACATAATCAATCCAGAATCGGTCGCTCCAGTTACTTCTAAAACTGCTGGAATTGAATCTTTTTCAACACACAATGAGTGGTAGCGAGTAGCCGTAAATGGTGAGGGTAAATCACTTAACACACCTTGCTGTTTATGAAAAACTGATGAAGTTTTTCCATGTAACAGTTCGGGTGCTCGCGAAACGGTTGCTCCAAATGCAACTGCGATAGCTTGATGACCTAAACAAACTCCAAACAATGGAATAGATTTTTCGGCACAGTGTTTGATCATTTCGATTGAAATTCCTGCGCGCTCTGGAGTTCCTGGGCCTGGAGAGACTAGAACTCCATCGTACTTAGTGGCCTCTTCAACTTTTATGGCATCGTTTCGAACGACAGTACAATCGGCCCCAAGTTGTTGCAGATACTGAACCAGATTAAATACAAATGAGTCATAGTTATCAATGACCAGGATCCTTGTAGCGGCAGGGAAGTTTTCCTTAGATGTGGCCATGGGAACATTCTCGCGCATGGTGTATCTTTCGTGTATGCCAAAATCAAGACTTCGCAAAAAAGTTGAAGAGCGCCGTGCCCGCACACAGGATGTTGCCGTTCACACGCCAACGGGACCTTTAGAGAGTCCAAAGTGGCTGGCCCCAACAATGGTTAGTTTTTTTCTGGTTGGTTTAGCGTGGATCGTAACTTTCTATGTGACTGAAACTCGTTACCCAGTCCCTGGCGTTGGCGCATGGAACATGATCTTTGGTTTTGCCTTCATTGGGGTTGGTTTTTCACTAGCTACTCGCTGGCGCTAATTACACTGTTGTAATTCGATCCACAATGTGGGTAAGCCCTGTGGATAAGTTACGGTTTTTTTAGAATGATCTGCGCGGCGATATATCCGCCAATTAGGCCGCCTAAATGGGCCCGCCAATCCACTCCACCTAAGGCAAATCCAAATACAAAGTTCAAACCAATAATTACAACGATCGATCGTATGTCTGCTCCGATTCGTTTTCCAACAACAATCATCGCTCCAAAAAGTCCAAAAACCGCTCCAGATGCGCCAACTGATGCGCTGTAAATTGAAGCAAAGTAGGAAGAGGTAAGTGAACCAGAAAGTAGAGAACCGAAAAAAATTATTAGGAACTTATTTTTCCCAAATGCTTCTTCTATGGGGCTTCCAAGAACCAATAGGGCATACATATTAAAACCAAGGTGTAAGAGTCCGCCATGTGTTAAGGCCACTGTGATCAATCGATACCACTGGTTTGTCGCACTGAGATATTCAAAGTTTGGCAAAAAGAGTTGTTGTTGAATGGATGGAATTAAAAGCTGAACCAGATATGCACCGCAAATTACTGCGATTAGTGAGTAAGTGGCAGAGCGTTTAAGCGATGGAAACACTATTAATTGTGATGTCTTGGGCTGGTTTATCTTGCGCCCCAGTCTTTGATGTGGCTATTGCATCTACAACTGCCTGGCTTGCTGAATCTTTAACCTCACCAAAAATACTGTGTTTGCGATTTAACCATGTAGTTGGTGCAACAGTAATAAAGAACTGTGAACCGTTAGTTCCTGGACCACTGTTGGCCATTGCAAGAATGTATGGGCGATCAAAAAATAATTCGCCGTGAAACTCATCATCAAAACGGTAACCAGGTCCACCTGTTCCGCGACCAAGTGGATCTCCACCTTGAATCATGAAACCGTCGATAACTCGGTGAAAAATTGTTCCATCAAATAACTTCGCGGTTGTCTTCTTGCCATCGCGTGGATCGGTCCACTCTTTTGCACCAGTTGCGAGTTCAACAAAGTTTGCAACTGTTTTTGGTGCATGGTTGGGAAACAACTCAATGACAATGTCACCGAGTGATGTATGAAGGGTTGCTGTTTTTACATTTTTTAAATCTGTCATGTG
>CAIUSQ010000028.1 GCA_903901905.1 uncultured Actinomycetes bacterium | reverse complement strand
TCCAAGGGTTACTTTGACTGCATCAGCCAAAATATTCATACCGCGCTCTAAGCCGCGACGTGCTTCTTCATTAAAGGCGATTTGCTTTGCCATCAGATGTGCTCCTTGTGTTAATCGTTCGTTAGCCAATTTCTTTATGTATTGGGGGGCGCTTTATCACTCGCACCCCGAGAGTGCTAACGCCAAATCTAGGGCCTTTATTTCCCAGGAGCAAAACGAGATTGGCTAGCGAGCGGTGCGTGTGGCCATGCGAGCCTCGCGCAGGCGGCGAAGGCGCTTAACGAGCATTGGAGATGCGGTCAGGGCATCTTCTCTGTCGATTAAATCGTTGAGAAGTTGGTAGTAGCGAGGTGCGGTTAAATCAAAGAGTTCCTTAATTGCTGCCTCTTTAGCGCCGGCATAGCGCCACCAATTACCTTCAAAATCTAATATCCGAACCTCAAGCTCACTTAATCCGCTGTGTTCCTTAGATAAAAAGCCCGCACCAGAGAGATTATTAATTGCTGATTCTTCTTGGGCTGACATGAGTTAAATCTTAGAACAGGCATGCTCAAAAGTGTGGGATTTAGAGCCTGTCCAAAATCATCTGAATATCACTTATTTTTGTCCATGGATTAACAATTGCAAATCTTAAAATCGGCTGGCCCTGATGAGATGACGGCGGAATAAATCCAATTTGATCCTCTAGCAGCCGATCACTCCATTTTTGATAATCGATTGCATTCCAACCATTTCGCGTAAATGCAACAATTGATAGATCTGGCTGACGCAGTAGATTTAAATTTGGATGCATTTCGATCAGACGAGCAGCTTCTCGTGCGACTTCGATTGATTTTTCCATTGCTTCTGAATATGCATCTGTGCCGTGAGCAGCAAGTGAAAACCAAAATGGGAGACCCCGAGTTCGACGCGTTAAATGAATTGCATAGTCAGATGGTGACCATTGCCCATCTTTTAATGTGTCCAAATAAGATGCCTGCTGCGAATGAACTTGTTTTGCTAACTCTGGTTGGCGATAGACAAGTGCGCATGCATCATAAGGTGCGAATAACCATTTGTGTGGGTCAACGATAAATGAATCTGCTTCTTCTATCCCATCGAATTTTGCACGCACCGACGGTGCACACAAGGCCGCAAGTCCGTATGCCCCGTCAACATGAAACCAAATATCTCGCTCATGTGCAGCTTTTGCTATTCCTTTGAGGTCATCAATGATTCCTAAATTAGTTGTACCAGATGTTGCAACTACTGCAAATACTCTATTTTCAGTTGTGGAATGAAGATGATCAACTGCAGATGCAATCGCTGCCCCTGAAAGTTTTCCATCGGCATCTACTTCAACTTTCAAAACATCAACATCCATGACCTGAGCCGCAGATGCAATAGAAGAGTGAGCCTCTTGACTGCAGACAATTACCCAGCGAGTTGGATTGGGATGAGATTTTCGGGCCTCGGCTCTAGCAACAACTAATGCTGAAAGACTTCCGATTGTGCCGCCTTGAACAAATACGCCGCCAGCAGTTGCAGGCATTCCCGCTAAATCAATAAGCCATTGAATCGCTTGATTTTCGGCAAAAACTGCACCTGCTCCTTCTTGCCAAGATCCGCCATAAAGTGCACTTGCTCCGACAACTAAATCAAAAAGATTTGCATACTCCGTTGGTGCCGATGGAATAAAGGCAAGATTTCGCGGATGATCTGTAGAGATACATGCTTTAGCTAAAACATTTGTGAATACCTCTAGAGCTTGATGACCACCCAAACCTTTTTTTGTAATTGTATTTCCAACTTCACTAAACAAATCCTCTGCAGTTCGTGGACCGTCTAATGGTGGATCATCTTTGAGTCGGGCAAGGCTGTACTCCAAAACTTCTTTGGCCAGCTCTTCAACCTCTTGCGTGAATTTATGCATGTGATTTTGCTTTTTTAATTATATTTTTTAACATCGTTGGAAAGATAAAGGAATGAAAAGGTGAGACAGCTGCCCAATACAGTTGTCCACCAAGACCGCGTGGTGAAAAAAGCGCTTCTTGAACAACATGTGTTTTACCGTCAACTTCTTCAACTTGAAAATCTAACCATGCTTTGCCTGGCAAAATCATCTCTGCATAAAGTTTAAGATGTTTTCCGCGCTCTAACTCTTCAACTCTCCAAAAATCCAATGACTCTCCCACACGTAAGAAGTCGGGATCACGTCGTCCGCGACGTAATCCGACTCCACCAAATGCGCGATCAAGCAATCCGCGTGCATACCAAAGTAGATCAGCTCCAAACCAACCGTGATCACCACCAATGGATTCAATTTGTTTCCAAACTAAATCTGCCGGCACATCTGAAGTTGCTTCTCTGCGATCTTTAAAAACCATTTCACCTGCCCATGCCGGATCACCTTGCGCTTTTTGCCAAGGCGCTGTTGGCATAGTTGCATCCGACCATCGCGTCTCTACACCGTGAGTTGTGGTGCGCGAGAGAGCTAAATTAATAGCGGTTTCAACATCTAGTAAACCTTCGGCAGGTTTTGGAATTAAGCCATCAATACTTTTTGCAGGATCGGCAACAACCTCACTAATAAGTGATCCAACGAGCGGTCTCGCTAAGGCAGTTGGGACTGGAGTCACTAACCCAATCCACAAACTAGATAAATTTGGAGTTAAAACCGGCACTTTGATGATCCATCGTTTTCTTAATCCAGAAAGCTTTGCAAATTTTTGCATCATGTCGGCATACGTCAAAACCTCTGGGCCACCAATATCAAAGACTTTTGTCACTGGCTTTTCTAACTGGCCTACAGCTTTTAGGTAATACAAAACATCTCGAATCGCTATGGGATGGGTTTTGTTACTAACCCATTTTGGAGTTGTCATTAATGGCAAACGGTGAGTTAAATGACGAAGCATCTCAAAACTTGCTGAACCTGAGCCGATAATGATCCCTGCTCGTAATTCAATAACAGCCACAGAGGTTGAGGCCAACTGCTCTCCAGCTTTTGCCCTTGATGACAAATGTTTACTAATATTTTTATCGTTTGCGATTCCGCCTAGGTAAACAATTTGTTCAACCCCAGCATCGGCTGCAGCTCGTGCAAAATTTCTAGCCATATCGGCTTCAATTTGATTGAAGTTAGGACCTAGATTGATTGAATGAAGTAAGTAGTAAGCAGTATGAACGCCAATTAGTGCGTCAAAAACATCTTCATAATTTTCGGCACTCCCAGTGCGGATGTCGACCCAAGGCGCCCATGGTTGATCAATTACTTTATTTGAATCGCGAACGAGAATTCGAACATCACAGTTCTCTTCAACAAGTGCTCTAACTAATCGCCCACCCACATAACCAGAGGCCCCTGTGATGAGGAATTTTCTCCGTTGATTGTGCATGTTCATGTCAGTAAGCCTAGACTTACTCCATGCAAAACACACATCAGAAGCCCCGAGTAGTAATACTTGGCGCAGGATTTGGTGGGTTGACTGCCGCCAAAAAAATGGCTGGATTTGCAAATGTCACAGTTGTTGATCGTCATAACTTTCAAACTTTTCTGCCATTGCTCTATCAGGTCTCAACGGCCGGTTTGGCTGCAGATCACGTTGCTCATCCAATTCGCGGGGCGCTTCGCAAAACCGATGTTCAATTTCAGATGGGCTCACCTGTATCCATTGACCACGAAAAAAAGTCACTTACTTTAGATAACAATCAGGTTTTAGATTTTGACTACCTTGTTGTCGCTTTAGGCTCTGCCAACACAGATTTTGGGATTCCTGGTGTTACAGAACACGCACTTGGTATGAAGAGTGTCCATGAAGCGACAACCATTAGAGCAAAAGTTATGCGCTCTTTTGAAGAGCTGTGTAGCAATCAAGATGGCTCTGTATTTTCTATCTCAGTAATTGGTGGTGGACCAACTGGTGTTGAGATGGCTGGCGCATTTGCCGAATTAGTTCGAGGTCCTCTAAAAAATGATCAGGAACGCGCAGCAAAGAGAATCCAGATTAATTTAATCGAAGCAGGACCTCGAGTTCTTCCTATGTTCTCAGAAAAACTTTCTCAACATGCAAAAGTCGATCTTGAGAAGTTGGATGTTAAGGTCTACACAAACACTGCCGTTAAAGAAATTAAATCTGATTCAATTCAAACTCAAGATGGAAAAACAATTGCATCTGAAATCACAATCTGGGCCGCAGGTGTGCGTGGCGAGCCCGCTGCTACCATTTTAAGTCTGCCGATCGTAAATACTAGAATTGATGTTGAAAAGACTTTGCAAGTTAAAAAGTATCCGCATATTTTTGCTATCGGAGATGTTGCTGGATTCACCGGCAAAGATGGACGCTTCTTGCCCATGGTTGCACCTGTTGCCATGCAGCAAGGCAGATGGGTTGCAAAGCAGATTAAGCGCCTAGCAACTAAGCAAGAGCTAAAGCCATTTAAGTATTTAGATAAGGGATCTATGGCAACTATTGGACGCCATAAAGCAATCGTTGAAGTTAAAGGCTTCCGCTTGGTTGGAATTCCTGCTTGGTTTGCCTGGCTGTTTTTGCACCTGTTTTATCTCTTAGGTGGGCGCAACAAAATCGGAACTATCGCCGACTGGACTTGGAACTACGTAACTTTTGATCGAGGAAATCGCCACATCATGGATTCTGTGTAAATGCCGCAGTACATCAATTTACGTGGTCATGAAATCTATGGCTATGAGTGGGAAAATGATGGTGAAGCTGTTCTTTTATTGCACGGCGGCTTAAGTAAAACATCTAGTTGGGACTACTTAATCGTTCCAGCCTTAGAAGATGAGTTTCATGTTTATGCATATGATCGAACAGCCCATGGTTTTACAGGTGATCAGCCTGGAAGTTTGCATTTTGATTTTCAAACAAAAGAGGCAATTGCATATTTAGAAGATGTTGTAAAAACTCCAGCACATTTAGTTGGATATAGTGATGGTGCGATCATTGCCTTGATGGTTGCAATCGCCAGACCAGAGCTAGTCAAGTCAGTTGTCTCTATTGGTGGAAATTCACATTACTCAGGTGTTGATTTTGATATGGGGCAGCCAATGGTTAGCGAAGAAGATCTTGCTGAATACACATTAATCTCCCCTGATGCACCGCATACGTTGTTGGAAAAAACCACACGAATGTTTGAGATTTGGAAAAAAGAACCAAATATCTCAAAGGAACAACTTGCAAGTATTCAATGTCCGGTCTTGGTTGTGTCAGGTGATGATGACGTTGTGACTTTGACTCATACGCAAGAGTTGTATCAATCAATTCCGCTTGGACAACTAGCGGTATTGCCAGGCACATCTCATGCCTTAGTAAAAGAGAAGCCAGAATTATTTAATGCAATTATGGTCGCATTTCTTGAAGACTTAAGTTATCCAATTACATATTCACCAGTTAAGCGCGTAAATCCAGAAATTATTGAATAAAGAAAGATTGAACTAAACGAGCCCCCCGTCAGGATTGAACTGACGACCTGCGCATTACAAGTGCGCTGCTCTACCACTGAGCTAGAGAGGCCTGCTTTTTGAGTTACCCCAAATCAAGCAGAGGCAATTATGGCAGTGATGGCCTAAATGTGAAAATCCGACAATTTTGGCTCTATTTAATCCAAATGAGTAAGCGGCCACTTGATTGCGTGGGGATACTTACATGTTCGGCCATCACCTGATGACTTACCTCGTGCGCGTCGCCACATCCATGGAAGTGCAAAAGTTACAAACCATAAAGTTGTAACACCGGTTTGTACAAACTTCGAAGTTTTCTCGGCTGGTGCAAGTGGTCTTCGCCATGATGGATCAAAAGGAAGATCAATTGTTTCTAAAACCGCTTGTGCTACCCGATCGTGTCCCATTGGATTTAAATGTAGGCGATCGAATGCTAAAAAGCGTGGATCTTTAAGAGATTCCTCTTGATTACCATCGCATAAAATTGCACCAACTTCTGCAGCTACTTTTCGAACATTTTCATTAAATTCCTTAAATCGCTGTTTCCAAGATTCAGCTAGGCGTCCTTCCTTCCCGCTGTCTTCTAGAACTGTAAACAACATAACAGTTGCACCTGATGCAGCAACTTTTCGAACCGCCTGTGAATACATAGGTAGCACTACATCAGGATTGTATTTTGGTCGAATAACATCATTAGCCCCAGCATGAAAAGAGACTAAGGATGTTTTATCAATCACTTGTTGTAGCGCAGGTTCTAACTGCTCATCAATAACCTGCTTTAATAATTTGCCACGTATCGAAAGATTTGCATATTGAAATCCAGGTTGATTCGCCGCCATAACATCGGCAACACGATCTGCCCAGCCGCGGTATTGGCCATATCTCTTTTCATCACACATACCTTCGGTGAATGAGTCACCTAGGGCAATAAAACGTTGGTATTTCATGGTTTACCTAACTTACCTTTTGCTTATTTTACGCGGCGTGCTTGATCAATATGAAACAGAGCAATTGATGTTGCAACACTTGCATTAAGAGATTCCGTTGTGGCACTGATTGGAATTGAAACTACAAGATCACATTTTTCCTTTGTTAAACGTGCAAGGCCCTTGCCCTCTGAGCCAACGATCACCATGAGTGGCTCGGTAGCAACTTTCATCGCACTAATCTCTACATCTGATTCGCCATCTAACCCAACAACAAACATTCCTGCTTTTTTAGCTGCATCAATTGTGCGTGCAAGATTTGTAATCTGTGCAATTGGCAAACGTGCAGCAGCTCCTGCCGATGACTTCCAGGCCGATGCAGTCATGGTTGCAGCTCGGCGTTCGGTCATGATGACACCTGCTGCACCAAATGCTGCAGCGCTTCGAATAATTGCACCAAGGTTACGTGGATCTGTCACACCATCTAATGCAACAATTAACGCTGGATATTTAGCACGTGAGATTATCTCTTCAAAACTTGAATACTGAAATGGTTTGATAGCAAGGATGATTCCTTGACTGTTCGGTGAGATGCCTTCAACTTCTGCTCGATGTGCTTCTCTAATCTGAAGCCCTTGGTGAAGTGCAAGCTTTAAACTCTCTGCAACGCGATCATCAACATCAATACTGCGTGCAACTAAAAGCTCTGTTGCTGGAACACTCTCACGTAAGGCTTCAAGAACTGCGTTACGTCCTGCAACAATTTCGCCACGTGGACGATCACCCTTAGGCATGCGAGGTGAGCGAACTTCTTTCTTCTCTGCAGCTTTTTTGCGCTTTGCAGCGGCGTGATAAGGACGATCTTCTGCTTTTGGAGTTGGACCTTTACCTTCTAAACGTCGCTTGTTATTTCCACCTGTACCTGATGATGGTCCTTTTTTTGATTGGCGAACTGCGCCTTTACGGGATGAGTTGCCAGCCATTTTTAATTCTCATTTCAGTACTTAATTGATAGACCAGCGAGGTCCTTGAGCAGTGTCCTCAATTGTAATTCCTAAATCAGCAAGCCCATCACGGATTGCATCGGATGCAGCAAAATCCTTACGCTCTCTGGCCGATGCACGCTCTGCCAGAGCTAATTTAATTACACCATCTAAGGCAGGAGTTAAATCAGAGCCGCCAGATTGAACAAATGCCGGATCAAAAGGGTCACATCCCAAAACATCTAGGGCGCCGCGAATCTCATTGGCATTTTTTGCAATTGCTTTTTTGTCTTTATCAGTCACGGCTTGATTTCCGAGGCGCAGATTTTCACTAATAGATGCAAGTGCTGTGGGAACCGCTAAATCATCATTCATTGCATTTTTGAACTCTTCACTTAACTGCAATGATGGTTTCTCACCAATTAACTCTGTGGCTCTCTTTAAAAAACTTTCTATCCGGCGAAAGTTAGTTGCAGACTCTTCTAGCGCTGCTGGCGAATATTCCAGCATTGATCGGTAATGGGCTCCACCTAAATACCAACGAAGTTCTATTCCACGGACAGATTTTAGAATTTCATTTACCTGTAGTGAGTTACCTAATGACTTAGACATCTTTTCACCAGATTGCGTTACCCATGCATTGTGTAGCCAGCGTTGAGCAAATCCATATCCTGCCGCTTCTGATTGGGCAATCTCATTTTCATGGTGTGGGAAAACTAAATCTAAGCCTCCACCATGAATATCAAACTTCTCTCCAAGGTATGCGTGCGCCATTGCAGAACATTCCAAGTGCCAACCTGGTCGTCCTGGTCCCCACGGTGTTGGCCAAGAAGGATCTCCAGGTTTAGCAGCTTTCCATAATGCAAAGTCTCGAACATCTTTTTTGTTTTTCTCATCTGCATCTGCAGATGCTTGTAAGTCATCAATGTTTTGTCTAGACAAAGTTAAATAGCGTTTGAGTTTTCGAACTTCTAAATAAACATCACCGTTTCCTGGTGCATAGGCAGCGCCGTTATCGATCAACTTTTGCATCAGTTCAATCATCTGCGTTATATGCCCTGTTGCCCGAGGTTCATAGGTTGGAGGCAAGATATTTAGCTCTGCATATGCTGCAGTAAAGACTCGTTCATACTTCATTGCTACTGCCCACCAAGGCATCTCATCGTGCTTTGCACTGTGCAAAATCTTGTCATCAATGTCAGTTACGTTTCGAATAAAAGTAACATCATATCCTGATTTAATTAACCAGCGTCTGAAAATATCGAAGTTAACTCCGGATCGAACATGGCCGATATGTGGAGGGCCCTGCACCGTTGCTCCACAAACATAAATAGAGACCTGTGATGGTTTAAGAGATTTGAACTGACTTACTTCTCGTGTTGCAGTGTCATATAAATGTAGCGTCACGGAATCTGTACCAACGCAGTTGCTATTGCACACACACCTTCACCGCGACCCGTAAATCCCATGGAATCTGTCGTGGTTCCTGATACCGAAACAGGTGCTCCTAGTGATTCGGATAAAACCGATTGCGCCTCATCTCTTCGTGATGAAATATTTGGTGCATTACCAATAATTTGCACTGCAACATTGTTGATGGCAAAACCTTTTTTAGCTACGAAATCTCGCACCTGCGTAATCATTTCACTTCCAGATATTCCAGCCATTTCTGGTTTATCAACTCCAAAAAAACTTCCGACATCACCTAACTGGCATGCAGATAAAACAGCGTCACAAATTGCATGCGCAGCTGCGTCACCATCTGAGTGTCCAACTAGTTTTTTTGTTTCTGGCCAAACCAAACCTGCGAGCGCAAGTGGCCCGCTATCACCAAATTGGTGGGCATCAATTCCTATGCCAGTTCGTAATTTAGAATTCAATGATCGTTGCTCTCAACAATTTCTTGTAACTTGGCAGAGGTTTCTTCTTCATTTTCGCCTTCAACAGTTACAAGAACTTCATCGCCGCATTTAACTCCCAGTGTCATCACTCTTAAGACACTCGCGCCATCAACTGGTGTAGTTGGAGCGCCATCAACAATCTTTGCCAAACGCACTGTATTTCCAGAGCCCTTTGCAGTCGATGCAAAAAGAGCAGCTGGTCGAGCATGAAGGCCAACGGCAGCGGCCACAACAGAGCGAAATTCTTTCATTGGGCTATCGTAACGGGAGCACAGGTAGTGTTTAATAGGAACATCTACTCAACCGTGTGAACAAATGTGAGGGTCAGAAAATGAGCGCAAATCCCCTACTTATGGGCCATCCATTGTCGTCAACCGAACACGCACGCCATGCCTTGTTATACATGTGCCGAATAAGAAAATTTGAAGAAGCAGTAGAAGATTTGTTTGGACGCGGAATGATGCACGGCACGATGCACTTATCGATCGGACAAGAAGCATCACCAACAGGTATGTGCATGGCGTTAACTATTCAAGATCAAATCACATCAACCCACCGCGGGCATGGTCACTGCATTGCAAAAGGTGCCGACCTCACTCGAATGATCGCAGAACTACTCGGAAAAGAGATTGGTTACTGCGGAGGTCGCGGTGGATCTATGCACATTGCAGATGTTGAAACAGGAAACCTAGGTGCAAACGGTGTTGTTGGTGGCGGAATTCCAATTGCAGCAGGGGCCGCGCTTGCATCCAAGATGATGAAAAAGGGAACCGTTGCTGTTTCATTCTTTGGCGATGGCGCAATGAATGAGGGAGCGTTCCACGAAGCAGCAAACTTAGCTGCAATCTGGAAACTGCCAATGATTTTGTTCTGTGAAAACAACAAGTATGGAATGTCATCATCGACTGAGAAAGCATTTGCAATCGATAACTTGGCAGACCGCGGTAAGGGTTATGGAATCCCAGGAGTAAATGTTAATGGAAATGATGTTGTCGAAGTGTATGAAGCAGCGCAGATTGCCGTAGATCGAGCCAAAAAAGGTGAAGGACCAACGCTAATTATTGCTGAAACATACCGTTGGAAAGGTCACTCTCGATCAGATAAGAACTTGTATCGAACAAAAGAAGAGATTGAAGAGTGGCGCCTTTTGGATCCGATTCCAAAATTTATCGCTCGCGCAATCAAACAAAAAAAGTTGACCCAAGCCCAGTGCGATGCAATACAACAAGAAGCAACAGATGCAATTGTGGCTGCAGTAAATGAGGCAGTAAAGGCGAAATCTGCTGATCCTGCTGGATTATTAGATGCTGTATTTAAGAAGGTGTCAGCATGAGCGATCGCATGTTAACAATGGCAGAAGCAGTCCGCGAAGCGATGAGCATCGCATTTGATGAACGCCCAGAAGTATTTTTATTGGGAGAAGATGTTGGAATTTACGGCGGTGCATTTGGTGTATCAGGAGACATGTACCACCGCTATGGATCAGATCGAGTACTAGATACACCTATTGCAGAACTTGGAATTGTTGGTGCTGCAGTAGGTGCTGCTCTTTCTGGAATGCGTCCGATTGTTGAGATTCAATTTTCAGATTTCACGGCACAAGCAATGGATCAGATTGCAAACCAAGCAGCAAAGATTCACTTTATGTTAGGTGGCGCTCTGCACGTGCCCATGGTTTTGCGTACACCGCAAGGCTCTGGAACAGGTGCTGCAGCTCAACACTCACAAAACTTAGAGCCATGGTTTACATCAGTGCCTGGATTAAAAGTTGTAGTGCCATCTAATCCTGCAGATGCAAAGGGTTTATTACTTGCAGCAATTGATGATCCAAACCCTGTTATTTTCTTAGAGCACAAGCTCTTGTACAAGATCCCAGGTAGAGATCCTGTTCCAGAAGGCGCGGAGCGCATTCCTTTAGGTGTTGCCAAAGTTGTGCGTGACGGAAAAGATTTAACGATTGTTGCAACAGGAATCATGGTTAATAAGAGTTATGAAGTCTGCGAGAAATTAGCTGCCGAAGGAATCTCAGTTACGTTAATCGATCCACGCACTTTATCGCCACTTGATATGCAACCTGTGTATGAATCAGTTGAAAAAACTGGTCGTCTTATGGTTGTTCAAGAAGGTCCAGCACATGCAGGATTTATTAATGAAGTTATTGCACAGATGGCTGGCTCATCATCATTTGGCTCACTTATTGCACCAATCAAGCGCCTAGCCGGCATGAATATTCCTATCCCATATGCACCTCAGCTAGAAAAAGCCGCAGTTCCTCAAATTGAAGACATTGAAACTGCTGCTCGCGAGATTGTTAAAAACTGGCGATGAGTTTCAAATATCCCGTTGTTATGCCAAAGATGAGCATGACTATGGAAACTGGAGAGCTTCTGCTTTTCCATGTAAAAGTTGGTGACCAGGTTAAATCAGGCGATGTTTTATTTGAAGTCATGACCGACAAAATTGATATGGAAGTTGAAGCACCTGCAGATGGAGTTATCGAAACTTTAGTTGGTAATCCAGGTGATGTAATTGAAATCGGTAAGCCAGTATTAATCATGCTTACAGAAACAGAGGTCATGGCCTTTGATTTCGGTGGAGATTCAGCAACCCCTGCTGCTCCAGTTGCAGAACCAGTGCCTCCAGTAGTTCCTGCTCCCGTTGCTCCTGTAGTTGCAGCCCCCGTTGTACAACCTGTTGCACCAACTCCACCGCCGGTTGCACCGGTTGTAGTTGCTCCTGTAGTTGCAGCGCCAGTTGCTCCGGTAATTACTCCTGCACCTATTGTTGCTGCACCTGTAGTTACTGCTCCAAAAATTGTTAACACATCTGTCAAAGCTGTTCCTAAAGCTCGAGTAGAAGCAGCTAATCGTGGAATTGATCTTCGCACTGTGCATCCAACTGGGCCGGATAGAACAATTACATTCTCAGATGTGAACTCTGCACAAATTGATCCAGCAGTATTAAAACGACAAGCAGCAAACAAAGCCCTGATCGCTAAGGGAATTGAAATGACTCGCGGTATCGCTCAAGCTTCATTTAATCGCCGTGCGAATGCAATCTTTGATCACGCACAGTTGATATCTGCTTGGGCCAAAGTTTTGCGAGGACGACCAGATATAGCTGTGCATCAACATGTTGGCGTTTCACTCATTATTGAATCTAAATACGGAAGCGCCCTTCCAGTCTTTAGAGATCCTGATTTGATTAGTGTAGAAGAATTGCGAACGCTGGTTTCATCTACATCTGATGCTGCAAAAAATGGCAAAGTGCCAATTGCAATGCTCAGTGGTGGAACTACAACAATATTTGATCTGACCACGTACTCCATGAGTTCTGCAACACCGTTGCTTTTCCCAAATCAAGTTACGTCACTAACGATTGGTTATGACAGTGAGAGCACAAAAAATATTTCATTAACTATTGATCTAAACATCTGTGACTTTTATGATGGTGCACTACTTTTAGATGCTCTCATCGCTTCCCTGTAGAAGCCCCAAACAAAAGGACATCCACACAAAATGCTCACTGGTATACCTGCAAGTTCTGGTGCAGCAATTGGCCCATTCTTTTTGCTCAACACTGATATTCCAGTTGCAGATGCACAGCAATCACAGTTAAGCCCCGAAGAAGAGACACAGGCATTAACCGATGCTATTGCACGAGTGGGTGCTGATTTAGATTCACGAGCTGCCCGTACAACTGGAGAGCTCCATGAGATTTTGATTGCAATGGCAGAGATAGCAACTGATCCTGCTATCGCAGAAGAAGCAGCAGCATTTATCGCAGGAGGCCGTACAGCTAGTTATGCAATGGTTAAAGCAACAGAGGTTTTTCAGGAGTTATTGACTGCATCTGGTGGTTATTTAGCAGAGCGTGTGAGTGACGTTGCAAACATTAGAGATCGTGTGCTGTGTGAGATTGCAGGTACTTCATATCCTGAGATTCCACATTTTGATCTTCCAACAGTTCTTATTGCACAGGACTTATCCCCTGCAGATACTGCAGATTTAGAGACAGATAAAGTTTTAGCAATTGTCACTGCAGGTGGTGGTCCAACTAGCCACACAGCAATTATCGCTAGATCCAATGGAATCCCAGCCATTGTTGCCTGTCCCGGAGTTGTACAAGCTGCAATAGCTTCACCAAATGCAATGGTGGCTGTAGATGCGACAACAGGTGCGGTTGTATTTAATCCAGATTCAACTGTTAAATCAGCAATTGAGAGCAAGATTGAAAAGATTAAAGCCCGTAAATCAAGAACTGTTACTAGATCTAAAGATGGCTATGTAACAACAGATAATGTTGTTGTTCCAATCTATGCAAACATTGGTCGTATTGAAGACACTGTTGCTGCAGTTACAGCTGGCGCCGACGGTGTTGGTCTGCTTCGCACAGAGCTTTTGTACTTAGACCGAAACGATGCGCCAACTCTTCAAGAACAGACGGCAATTTACACAGAGCTTTTCACTCCCTTTAACAATCAAAAAGTAATTATCAGAACATTAGATGCTGGCGCTGATAAGCCAATGGCTTTCATTACTTTTGATAACGAGCCAAACCCAGCGTTAGGTGTTCGTGGTTATCGCACAATTAATAAGCATGAAAACCTGCTTCGCACACAGTTGCAAGCAATCGCAGCTGCTGCAAAGGCGACTAAAGCTGAAGTCTGGGTAATGGCACCGATGATCACATTGCCAGAAGAGGCAAAAAACTTTGTAGCACTTGCCAAAGAGTATGGTTTAGAAAAAGCTGGCGTAATGATTGAAGTACCTGCAGCGGTTTTCCTTGCCGATGAAATTACAAAGGTTTGTCATTTTGTTTCTATCGGTACAAATGATTTGGGCCAGTATCTACATGCAGCAGATCGTGAATCTGCAGAGCTTGCAGGATTTAATGACCCCTGGCAGCCAGCCCTATTGCGCGCAGTTCATCAAATTGCACAGGCCGGAATTAAAAATAACTGCCCAGTTGGTGTCTGTGGTGAAGCGGCATCTGATCCAACATTGGCATCTGTCCTAGTGGGCATGGGCGTCTCTTCACTTTCCTGCAGTGTTGCCACCCTGACCGATGTCGCCCAGGCGATTACAGCCCATTCATCTCAGCAGTTGATCCAGGCCGGCAAGGAAGCGATAGCGGCAAATACAGCCACAGAGGCAAAAAACTCTGCCCGTAATGAACTAGTGGAGCTAGCCAATCTGGGCCTCTAGTGCTCTTCAATGTGATGCTTGTTGGTACTCCCTAGTACTAATTTGTTACTAAATTTTGGGCGTATGTGCTTGATTTCCCAGTGTGAAGCAATGCACACTAGACCAATTGCTCAATTAATGAACGGATGTGACGATAGTGAAGCAGCGCGAAACGGAGTTAATTCTGCGCGCAGCACGCCTGTATTACGAGGGGCACTATTCGCAAGATCAAGTGGCATCCAAACTCAATACATCTAGATCAAATGTTTCGCGCATGCTCTCTGATGCAAAGCGCTTTGGTTTTGTAGAGATCAAGATTGTCTCCCCAACACACAAGCATGAATCACTTTCTACTCAGCTTTCAGAACTACTCAAGATTAAAGATGTGCAGGTAATTGCAACTGAGTCCAACGATTTAACGCTCAACACAATCGGGCGAGCAGCTGCGAGCGCGCTTTTGAAAGATCTGCGCGATAACCAAACCATTGCAATCTCTTGGGGCCGGGGCCTTGAGGCAACTGTGGTCAACGCTCACTCAGAGACTCTGTCTGGCCTTAAAGTCACCCAACTCATGGGCTCACTCTCATCTGTAAGCACATCAGTGAGCGCAGAGGAGCTTGGCCGCAACTTAGCTAAGAACCTCAACGCTCAATTCATTCCATTTTTATCTCCAGTTGTCGTTAACAGCACCAAGGTGCGCGACTCGCTATTGGAAGAAGAGAGCATCGCAAAATCACTCCAGCTTGCACGCGGTGCACATGTGGCATTGGTTGGAATCGGCTCAGCTGGTTCATCATCTAGTGAGATGGTCTTTTCTGAATTTAAAATCGCAAAGGCCGATCGTGAGGCTCTGGCTTCAAACTATGCCGGAGATATTGCAGCTCGCTTCTATAAGAAAGATGGTTCATCACTTTCCTCAACCATGGATGGCCGTGTAATCGGACTTACCTTAGAAGAGATTAAAAACATCCCTCGCGTGATCGGGGTCGCCTCAGGTGCCGAGAAGGTGGCCGGTGTGGTGGGGGCTGCCAATGCAGGATTGATCGATACCTTAATTGTGGATTTAGCATGTGCTAACTCTGTTGTTAAATCCCTACAACCATCGGCGGTCAAGAGCGCATGAGCAATCTAGGCAAACTTTTTATTCTTATCGGCATCATGTGGCTGTTTCAGCTCTGGTTTGCCTACAAACAAGCAAAGATTTTCCAAGACGATATTCGTAGTCTGCGCAAGCAGGGCACTATGGCTATTGGTGTTGGCGGACGTAGATACCGCGGGGGCCGTGCACTTGTTGCACTGACCGCAGGTGAAGATGACATAGTCAAAGATGGAATGGTGCTCAAGGGCTTCACCATCTTTGCACGATCGCAGCAACTAACTGCATATACAGGATTCTCCATCGGTGAGATCGCTTCGGGTGACCGAATCGCGCTTGGTGAAAAGAGAAAGGTGCAAGAGGCTGCAAAGAGCAGTGCTCAGCACATTGTTGAACACCGAGATC
>CAIUSQ010000027.1 GCA_903901905.1 uncultured Actinomycetes bacterium | reverse complement strand
GCCGTGCTTGACTTACGGGCATTGCAGAATGGATTCCAAATTTACGCGCCTCATAATTTGCCGCCGAGACCACTCCCCGTGTTCCCATCCCAATCACCACTGCTTTGCCTTTTAACTCAGGATTATCGCGCTCTGCAACTGATGCAAAGAATGCATCCATGTCTACATGAAGAATTGTGGCCTGTATTGGCCCATCAACTGCACTCATATTACGAGCGTACTTTGTTTGGTGCTCCAACTTTCGTAGGCGACGCGCAGATCCCACACCCCAGTAGCTCTTATAGATATGCCTCTGGCTCCAGTTCGGCGAGTTACTCCCCTTACTAGCAATAAAGATGTTGAGTACAAAACATTGGCGTACTCTCCCTGAACATCGGTAAAGAAAGTTGAATCACTGCATCCATAACCATCATCTAGGGTTAAAAAAATAACTCTCTTGCCAGATCGAACCGGTGGTGTCTGCATTGCCACTTTAATACCTGCCACTAAGACCGATGACTGAGAACGCTGCTTAAGTAGATCGCTAGAGCGTACGGCCCCAATTGAATTAAGAAATGCTCCATAGAACTCAATCAAGTGCCGTGACATATCTATCCCTAGGCGATCAACTTCATACTTAACGCTTTCGGCCGAAGACATATCGGGTAGACCGCTGCTAGTAAGTTCAGGGGGCGCAAAGTTTAAATTCATCTGCGCACCTGAAACCGTTGCTGCTGGTGATTTTTGTAGATCTGAAAAATGCAGCAACAAGTCCCGGCGATTAACATCAGGATGTAGGCGGTCAAATGCTCCCGTAAGGATCATGCTTTCAATAACTGGTGCGCTAGCTCCTGAGCGGTGCACGAAATCAGCTAAATCAATATATGGCCGAGCGGCAATAATCGATGTAACTTCGCTATCGCTAATTCGAGCAATAGTTGAGAGCGCAATACGAATTGCATTTCCATGATCTTCAACGCGATAAACCCCATCTGATGCATTTGCATCAAGGGGTGCGATAGTAAGTCCCATCTGCCGCGCCTCATCAACAATTAAACGTTTGGGATACATTCCTGGATCGTGAGTTAACACTCCGGCAAGAAATGCTGCTGGGTAATGCCTTTTAAGCCAGGCTGATTGGTAGGTAGGCAAAGCAAAAGCTGCAGCGTGTGCTTTACAGAAACCAAAGGATGCAAAAGCGCGCAGTACATCCCAAATTTTATGAATGATCGCAAGCTCATATCCCTTGGCTATTGCTGCAGGGAAAAACCAATCACATACTTCTTGTTGGCCATCTCTATCGCCTAAGGATCTACGTTTTTCATCGGCCGTTGCTAGCGATGCTCCAGTCATTGTGGCAATGATCTGAATAACTTGTTCATGAAAGACAACAACACCTTCGGTACTAGCCAAAATCTCATACAGATCAGGGTGGATGATCTGTGCAGGCGCCCATCCATGACGAGCCTTAAGAAATGGCGTGATCATGTCACTTTTAACTGGGCCGGGCCTAAATAAAGAGATATCAATTATTAAATCGGTGAAATTTGATGGTGCGAGTTTTCCAACTAGTTCGCGCTGGCCAGGACTTTCCACCTGGAAAATCCCTAACGTGCGAGTTGATTGAATAAGTTCATACGTTGCCAGATCATCAAGTGGCACTAAATCAATATCAATTTTTTCTTTATGAACCCGTTCTATCTCTTTAACTGAATAAGCAATCGTCGACTGCATTCTGACTCCTAATACATCGAGTTTGAGTAAGCCAACTGCTTCAACGCCATCTTTATCAAAAGAAACCATGGGATATCCGCCCGCGCTAGCCATTAGCGGTGCGCGATCTAAAAAACCACCATCTGATAAAACGACCGCACAGGGATGCATCGCCAGATGACGCGGTAGACCATCAAGGCGTTGTGCTATCTCAATAGTTGCGGCCATAAGAGGTGAAGAGATGTTGAGTCTTCGAAGTTCGGGTAGTGACTCAATAGCTTTAGAT
>CAIUSQ010000026.1 GCA_903901905.1 uncultured Actinomycetes bacterium | reverse complement strand
GTTCGTGATAACGAAGTTACTGATGTTGGAAACACAATGCGAGAAAAGCTCTTATTGAAGTAGCAGTATGTTGTGTTTTCGCGTTGATCACAACAATGTCCAAAACCCGACTCTAATTCACATGGGGGTCGAGTTTTGGCTTTCTCAGGTGACCTTTATTTTTAGCGTTGAAAACTTCTTTTTTGGCAGAGACATCTGAACCGTGTAGCTTCCCTTGCCTTTAAAGTTATCAAAGACAAAATATGGCTCACCAGAGGACTGGTATCTAATTACTCCAGTATCGAGGACTTTGCCTTTGCTATTAAGAAGTTTGACAGTCGTTGAAAGCAAATCAACCTTTGCTGGAACCTTTGCAACAACGAGAAGGGATCCATTCTCATCCAAAGTGTTAAAGGTTGCACCTGATGCAGCCTCTTTAGCTGTGATGAGGGCTTCTGCTTCTACTTTTCTAATCTCTTCATACTCTAAGTTTTCGGCCACACACTCTGGTGTGATTGCGGCTGGATACAACGAGCAAGGGCGAGATCCATTGCGGATATATTGCTCTTTCTGAGCTTGCGCTTCAGCCTTGATTGCTTTTTCTAGCGCTGCAATTTGGTTTTTTTCAGCAAGACCTTGTCGCTCTTTTTCATACTCTAGATTTTCAGCAACACACGCCGGTGTGATTGAAGCGGGAAACAGTGTGCACGGGCGTGAACCATTGCGAATGTATTCAAGTTCCGCATTTGCCCTGGCTCTTTCTTCTGCGTCCAGTAGATCTTGTGCTCGCTTTGCTACATCATCTACTTGCCTTGATTTTTCATATGCCAAATTCTCGGCAGCACACTCTGGTGTGATCGATGCGGGGAAAATCGTGCAAGGTCGTGAACCATTACGAACATATTCAAGTTCGGCATTTGCTCTTGCTCTAGCTTCGGCGTCAAGCAAGTCTTGTGCTTGTTGGGCAGTGGCTGCCTCTTGCCTAGATCTCTCTTCTGCAAGATTTTGTGCAACACATTCTGGAGTTATCGACTCGGGAAAATCTCTACATCCAGCCTGTGCACTAGGTGCTACAAAAACCAACATCGATGCAGCCAGGGCCATAGTCCAAAACCCTGTGATTACCTTGCGTGCTCTCATAGAAAAATTATAAACGCGCACCTTTTCTTTGCATAGCCACATTAGGCAGGTATGCGGCAAAACTTATTGAACTACAAGCGCAGGATCTATTGGAATGACCACAGTTATCGGAAACTTTGCAGCCTTTGCCTGTGGTGTTGTAAATGAAAAGTTAGGATAGATATACAGCAATGCCTGTTCACATGCTGCAAGAGAGTTCACATCTGCAGGTAAACGAACAATCGTTGTTCCAGAGCTTTCGGTTCTAGGTGGCAATGATTGGTAGGGATCAAATCCCTCGCTGTAATTGGTCGCATAACTTCCTGAATTCTTGCACCACAGTTGAGTGTAGATACCTACGATTTCTTCTGACTTACTAAAGTTTTTTACAGTAACGGTGTAGCTAAATCGAGGTACATAGCCAATTGCATCGCCACGAAAATCATAATTTGTATCATGAACCTTAAAGTCGGCAATAGTGACATTAATGGGATGATAAGTACTTACATTCTTGCGCTTCACCTTTTTTATGGTTAGCCCAGCAGAGACATTAAACGCTACTCCCAACTCACTCTTTTTCGCAGCAGCTACCTTCACATCAAAGGGACTACCTAGTTTTTCATATGCAAAAGAAGTTTGAGGGTTAAATAGCAATGAACCAAGAAGTGATGCTGCTATTAAAAAAGTCGTTTTTCTCATGAAATAAGCCTAACTCAGGAACCAGGCAATTCAACTCTTGCCTGCGTAGCCAAAGGGGCTATTTACCTGCCACTTTTGCAATGGATTTTGCTATCAATGGAACTGCCGCAGCCCACTTGATACCAAAATGCTTTTCAAATGATTTCTCATATGTCATCCCCGCAGAGATGTCCTTGAAAATTTGGATGTTGATGGCTGGCCCTTTTATGGCTGTAAAAATTTCAGAGGCTAACAGCCCTATGTCATAGAGATTCCATTGCGTTTCCGAATCACTCCAAATGGAAGTATTTGGTGGTTTAAGAAAGTTTGTGATCCAAGCTTCGGTGTATTTCCCATCTTTATTTTCAAGTATGTTCTTAGCCCAAATTTTTCTGTCTTTTGTGTAACTAGTAAAAGATGATGAGTGAATTGCTGGTATCTGTGAAAACTCTGCTCCGCCTTCTACAAACCACCAAGGTGCAAATGCTTTGATGCCCACAATGGCTTGCATTTGTTTGGGAGTTCCAAAGAATGGCCCAGTTTGGAGAACATGTGTGTACTCGTGAGCCTCCAACGTTCCAGAGGTGCGCAAAATGTCAGGTTTTTTCATAACTGCTATCAGTATTACTCCATCGCCTGCCTTATTGATAGTCGCACTTGCGCCCTCACAAGATTCAATTTTTGGACAGAAGTTTTTTGC
>CAIUSQ010000025.1 GCA_903901905.1 uncultured Actinomycetes bacterium | reverse complement strand
GTATTTAATGTTGATAGAAGGATATCTGTCAAAGAATTTCTAGAGGTTGCCTTTGGTGAAAAGGATGGCTTTGAGATGAAGGATGAACTGCTTGAGTCTGAGTGGGATAAGTTTATGGAGGTTCACTCAGTTGACCAGCCACATTATCAACCTGTTAAAAATTTCTTTAAAGCCTTTATTGTTGATGATGAGGTAAGAGATATCGTAAAGAGCAATCAACTCGCACGCTTTCATACCTGTGCATCATTTGATTTCTCTGATTACGAGCGGCTTAATGGATTTAAGAATATAGTTCCACAGTACGTTAATGACTATGCCTACCATCTGACGGGAATTTAATGCTTAACTCAGATACCAAACGGCATATCGATGCAGCCAGAGATGTATTGGTAGGTGTCGCACCAAATCCAACTACTCAGATAGACCAGATTACCTATGCATTAATTTATAAATTCATGGATGATATGGACCAGTCTGCAATTAAGGCTGGTGGTAAACCTTCATTTTTTACTGGTGACTTAGAACCATATGCATGGAGCAGGTTGATGGATTCACGTATGGGCAATCAAGAGAAGATGAATCTTTATGGCGAAGCACTTACAAAATTCTCAGAAGCAAAGCAATTACCAGAATTATTTAGAACAATTTTTAGAGCGGCATTCTTGCCGTATCGCTCACCAGAAACTTTAGGACTTTTCCTCAAGGAAATAAGTTACTTCGATTACTCTCATCCAGAAGACTTAGGTAATGCCTATGAGTATCTTCTTTCAATTATGTCTTCACAGGGAGATGCTGGTCAGTTCCGTACTCCCCGCCACATAATTGATTTTATTGTTGATGTCATTAATCCATCAAAGGATGACAAGGTATTAGACCCTGCATGTGGAACCGCTGGATTCTTAGTTAGTACTTACAACCACATACTTCAACAGCATGATGGCAAAGATGACCCTAAGAAAAAAGAAAAGACTTTAACTCCTGATGAGCGCAGAAAACTTATGCAAAACCTACAGGGTTATGACATTGACCCAACAATGGTTCGTATCGCTCAAGTAAATATGTATCTCCACCAGTTCAAAAATCCCCAGATTTTTCAATATGATGCATTAACAAGTGAAGAAAAGTGGAGTGAGAAGTTTGATGTAATTTTAGCGAACCCACCTTTCATGTCACCAAAGGGTGGAATTAAGCCACACAATAAGTTTTCTATTCCATCAAATCGGGCTGAAGTTTTATTTGTGGATTACATTATTAATCATTTAAGGCCAAAAGGACGTGCAGGAATAATCGTTCCTGAGGGAATTATTTTTCAAAGTGGAAAAGCCTACAAAGCACTGCGCAAGAATCTTATAGAGAATGGTTTATACGCTGTTGTATCTCTACCAGGTGGTGTATTTCAACCATACAGTGGAGTTAAGACCAGCATCCTTTTGATTGACAATGAAATAGCAAAGCAGCGGAATGAAATGCTCTTCATCAAAATCTCAGCGGATGGCTATGACTTAGGTGCGACTAAACGGCTGATAGAAAAGAATGACTTGCCTGAAGCGTTTTCTCTGCTTCAAACTTGGAAGTCAGGCGAAGATGTGAATTCAGATATTTGCATAAAAGTAAGTAAAGTTAATATCAATGAGTTGACAGACTACAATCTTTCAATTCAAAGATTTGAAACAAGTAATTCAATTTCAAACGGAGATTGGCCCATGGCGCCTCTCTCAGAAATATGCACAATTGAGAGCGGTTCGCGACAAAAGGGTGGTGCTGTAAGCACTGGCGTTATGAGCATTGGCGGAGAGCAAATTTCGGCAGATGGGGCAATCCGTAGAGAAAAGATGAAATTTGTTACACCTGAGCATTACAACGGAATGCGCAAGGGAAAACTTCAAAAATCCGATGTCCTTATTGTTAAGGACGGAGCCACAACGGGCAAGGTGGGGTTTTGGGATTCCGAGGAGCCTGCCGCAGTAAATGAACATGTATTTATCCTCAGAGCAAACAACTCAGTTCATCCAAAGTACTTATACGGAGTTGTTCAAAGTAATGATTTTCAATCTTCGTTGGCGAGATACATAAAGGGAATCATTGGGGGCATATCACTTGAAATTCAAGAGATTGAAATTCCACTCCCACCCCTAGAAGTTCAAGAACAAATAGTTGCTGAATTAGATGGCTATGCAGCAATTATTTCTGGGGCTAAACAGATTGTTGAGAATTGGAAGCCAAGTATTGATGTTGACCCTGAATGGCCTTCAATAAAGTTAAATGAGATTTGTGAGTTAATCACTAAGGGGACGACACCAACCAGCGTGGGATTCGACTTTGTTGATTCAGGCATTAACTTTGTGAAGGTAGAAAGCATCACGGGTAATGGTCAATTTATTCCATCCAAATTTGCTCACATATCAGACAAATGTCACCAGTCATTAAATCGCTCCCAATTGCACGAAGGTGATGTTCTATTTTCAATCGCTGGAGCCCTAGGTAGAACCGCTGTTGTGCCGAAAGAAATTCTCCCCGCAAACATAAATCAAGCATTAGCAATTTTGAGGCTTAAATCCGATGTTGAAGTACACCCACAGTTCCTTGAGTATTTACTTTTAACTGACATAGCAAGAGACCAATCTGCGCAGAATAAAACTGGAGTGGCTCAGCAAAATATTTCATTGGGCCAACTAGGGGAGTACTTACTTCCGATTCCACCACTTGAATTGCAAACCGTCTTGATTGAGAAAGTTAAGAAAGAAGAATCACTAGTCGCTGGTTCAATCCTGCTCGCTGAAAAATTTGAAGCCAGAACTAAAGAAGTTATAGACAAACTCTGGAGTGAGTAGGCGGCAGTTAGTCTGCCGCCACTAATCCGCCTCTACAGTACAAGCAGCCTTTGCGGTCTGCATCCTATTTGCTGACAGTAGTAAAAGCATTAACTAGTAATGGTTTCTGTGCGGCCTCACTTAAAGGTGAGGCCGTAACTGTCCTTGTTATTCAGACCGTTACAGACTGTGACTGTTAGTAGATTCTGAACTAACCCAGCCCCCAAAG
>CAIUSQ010000024.1 GCA_903901905.1 uncultured Actinomycetes bacterium | reverse complement strand
CGCAGATTTGCATCATCAAAATTTGCAAGACGATTTGCCGTAGCTCTTACCTCACGGCGCATTCGACGCTCTTCCCAGGCCATCACACTTTCATGTGCGCCAAGTCGTGTTAGTAAAACGCCAATAGCATCACCGTCTCGTATAACAACTCGGTCGACTCCACGTACTTCACGCGCCTTAGCCGCAATTCCCATTCTACGTGCTGCTCCAACAAGTGCTAAAGCAGCCTCTGGGCCTGGGCAGGTAATTTCTAATGAGGATGAACGGCCCGGTTCGGTTAGTGAACCATGTGCGATGAAGGCTCCGCGCCATGCAGCCTCAGAGTCACAAATTGCTGCAGAGACTACTTGTGGCGGAAGACCTCTTACTGGACGACCGTTTGAATCAACAAGTCCTGTCTGACGCGCAAGTGCATCTCCCTCATTAATTACACGCACAACATAGCGAGAACCTTTACGTAATCCTCCAGATGATAAAACTGCTAAATCAGAATCATGACCATAAATGTCAGAGATATCTTTACGTAACCTTCTGGCACTCTGAGAAGTATCTAGTTCGACTTCAATAACTATCTTGCCGGCTGCCAAGTGCAATCCCCCAGCAAAACGAAGAAGTGCGGAGACTTCGGCTTTTCGGCAACAAGGCTTAGTTATTGCGATGCGCGAAAGCTCATCCTTTACTGATGCAGTCATTGCCATGGCGTAATCCAACCAGTTACTTAAGGTGAATGTGGCTCAAACTGAAATTATTTTCTGACCTGAGATCTCTCAACCTGAGGTTGATACTTCAATCACAATATCTTTTTTGTTCAATATCCTTAATTCTTATTCGCGACCAACGTCTCGATGAGTTGGGTGCGCCGAAATTTCACTTCCTAATTCATTGAGCTGTCGAGCCATTTCGGCTGTAACCGCAACACTTCGATGTTTACCACCCGTACATCCGACTGCAATTGTTACAAATTTCTTCCCCTCTCGCAGATATCCAGTCAACATTGAGTTCACTAGATGAACATAGTCGGATACAAATTCGGCAACACCCGCGCTGCCTAACACCGCCGAGCTAACCTGTGGCGTTAACCCTGTTAAGTGGCGTAACTCTGGATTCCAATGGGGATTGGGAATAAAGCGGCAATCCAAGACTAGGTCTGCATCTACAGGTATTCCGTATTTATAACCAAAAGAAAGCACATTGATGCGCACACCTTGAGTTTTTCCTTTGCCAAAAATCTCGCCCACTCTTTTTTCTAACTGATGTACATTTAAATTGGTTGTATCGATGGCAACATCAGATTGTGATCGGACCTCTTCAAGTTTTTCACGTTCCCGGGAAATCCCATCAACAATACGATCTTGTCCTTGTAGAGGATGTGGGCGCCTAGTTGATTCAAAACGTTGTACTAAAGCCTGATCTGTAGCGTCGAGGAAAACTAAACGATATTCAAGTGACTCTGACTTTAACTGCGCCAATGCAAGTGAGAGTTCATCAAAAAACTCTCCCCCACGTACATCTACGACAACGGCTAACTCTTTACCTTGAGGTCCAGTCCCCTTTGAAACTAACGCAGATAACAAAGCTGGTGGCAAGTTGTCTACGACATACCAACCCAAATCTTCCAATGCGTGCGCAACCGTAGATCTACCAGCACCAGACATGCCAGTCAGGATCAGGGTTTCGTTTGAACTCATGGATTAATTATCGCTGATTTCGCCAGTTTCGGTGTTCACTTTCTGAGTAGAAATTCCCTCTAAATAGCTTTCAATTACTGATGCAATCTTTCCCCCGATGCCTGGTGTAGCAGCGATCTCCTCGACCGATGCTTTTCGAATTGCCGCGACTGAACCGAAACGCTCCAATAAGGAGGCTCTTCGCGCGGAACCCAATTGTGGAATCTCATCCAGAATTGATTCCAACATTATCTTTGAGCGCCTGGAACGATGGAAGGTGATTGCAAAGCGATGAGCCTCATCTCTAATTCGTTGCAGGAGATATAGACCTTCACTATTTCGGGGCAGGATAAGTGGATCTTTCGAACCAGGCATCCATACCTCCTCTAATCGTTTTGCTAGTCCGCATAATGCAATATCTGTTATTCCTAACTCATCCAAGGCACGTTGAGCTGCATTGACTTGTGGTTGCCCGCCATCGACAACGATCAATTGAGGCGGATAGGCAAACTTGCTGGGCTTTCCACCGAGCTCTGCCACCTCTGCCTCATTCTCTTTACGATCATCAAGTAGACGCTTCAACCTACGAGTAATAACTTGATGCATTGCTCGAGTGTCGTCAAAGCCCGCACTTGTATCAATAATGAATCGTCGGTACTCACTCTTTTTAATCATTCCAACTTCGAAAACCACCATGGATGCCACAACTGAAGTTCCTGAGATATTTGAGATATCAAAGCACTCAATTCGAAGTGGAGTTCGTCCTAAATTAAGGTGCTCTTCTATCTCAGTCAGAGCCTTACCGCTTACAGCTGCATCTGTTGCTCGTTTGCTTAAGTATTGAATCAAGGAGTATTGAGCATTTCTTTTGACAGTGCTCAAGAGATCGACTTTCTCGCCTCGTTGTGGAGATTTGATCTCTACTTTGGTAGAACCAATTTGACCCAACCACTGCTCTAGTTGTTCTTTATCGGCAGGATCAGAGCTGATGTAAATGTTACGTGGAACTGCTATTGCTCCAGTTCCATAGATCGAATACAAAAGAGCAGTCAACTCATCTTGGCCTTCAAGCACCATCTCTTGATCTACTATCCACGACCTTGAACCTTTTACCGATCCTCGTTGCATGGAAAAAATTGAGCCCGCTGCATGAAAACCGTCGTGATAAATAGAGATGAAATCTCCATCTAAATCATCAGAGAAATTTCCTTCAGTAGATTTTTGCGCCTTTTCAAATGATTCGATCTGATCTCTAAGTCGAGCAGCTCTTTCGAACTCTTCATTTGCTGCAGCTGCATTCATCTCTTCATAAAGTTTAGGAAGAATGTTCTCCATGCCTGACTCCATGAACTCATTGAGTCGACCGGCCAACTTTTTATGCTCTTCCTGAGAAATCCAACCTACACATGGCGCTGCACACTTTCCGATATCCCCCAACAAGCATTGACGTTTGTTGCGTTGAGCACGAGTGAAATTGGATGAAGAACAGGATCTAACCGGAAAAACCTTAAGCAGGACATCGAAGGTATTTCGAAGAGCCCAAGCATTTGTATATGGACCAAAGTATTTCAAACCCGCACGCTTATCTTTGCGAGTAATGAAGATCATGGGGAATTCATCATTTAGAGAGAGAGCCAAGTATGGATAGGACTTGTCATCCTTAAATTGGACGTTGTACTTGGGTTGATACTGCTTGATCCAACTAAACTCTAAAGCTAACGCCTCTAACTCTGTACTAACGATTGTCCAGTCAACACGAACCGCCTCGTGCACCATGCGATTGGTTTTTGTAGCAAGATTTGTTTGAAAGTAGTTACTCAGGCGATTCTTAAGATTTTTTGCTTTACCAACATAGATAACTTTGTCCTGCTTGTTGTAAAAGCGATAAACCCCTGGATGCTCAGGAATGTTACTCGGCCGATAACTCTTTGGATCTGCCATTGGACTACTTCTTCGTTGTGATTTTTCGATTAGTTTTTAGAATCTCACCCAAGAACTGACCTGTGTAACTCTCTTTGACTGCAGATACCGTTTCAGGAGTGCCCTCTGCTACTACCATTCCTCCGCGGAATCCACCTTCAGGTCCCATGTCAATTACCCAGTCAGAGCATTTAATAACATCTAAGTTGTGCTCAATTACTACAACTGTGTTTCCTGTATCTACCAATCGGTTTAGAACCGTCAAGAGTTTGTTTACATCTTCAAAGTGCAATCCAGTTGTAGGTTCATCAAGAACATAAATTGTTCGGCCAGTAGAACGACGTTGTAGCTCAGTGGCTAGCTTTACGCGCTGTGCCTCTCCTCCAGAGAGCGTCGGTGCTGACTGACCTAGTCGAACATAACCAAGTCCAACATCGTTAAGTGTTTTCAAGTATCTCGCTATGGCTGGAACAGATTCAAAAAATCCGCCAGCCTGTTCAATTGGCATGTTTAGAACTTCGGCAATGGTTTTTCCTTTGTAATGAACTTCAAGAGTTTCTCGGTTATAACGCGCTCCATGACAGACTTCGCAGGGTACGTACACATCTGGAAGAAAATTCATTTCGATTGTTATTGTTCCATCACCTGAACAGTTCTCGCAGCGTCCACCTTTTACGTTGAATGAGAAACGCCCTTGCTGATAACCACGGATTTTTGCTTCACTAGTTTCGGCAAATAGTGCACGAATTTTGTCGAATACACCGGTATATGTGGCGGGATTTGATCTAGGTGTTCGTCCAATTGGAGATTGATCAACATGAACAACTTTATCTAGATGCTCAACACCAGCTACCGTTCGATGCCTTCCGGGAACTAAGCGTGCACCATTTAGTTTGTTAGCTAAAACTACGTAAAGAATGTCATTTACAAGGGTTGATTTTCCAGATCCGCTCACACCAGTTACGGCAACAAAAACACCTAGAGGTACTTCAACCTCAATATCTTTTAGGTTGTTTTCCTTGGCACCTTTTATTACAAGTTTACGTTTAGGATCAATGGCGCGACGTTTTTTCGGTATCTCAATTGACTTTTTACCAGATAGATAAGCACCAGTTATCGACTCTTTTGAATTAATGAGATCTTCATAGCTTCCAGAAACAACTACATGCCCACCATGCTCACCAGCACCTGGACCGATATCTACGATCCAGTCGGCTGTGCGAATTGTCTCTTCATCATGCTCAACAACAATCAACGTATTACCCAAATCACGCAAACGAGTAAGAGTCTCGATTAAACGTTTATTATCCCTTTGATGTAATCCAATTGAAGGTTCATCCAGAACATAGAGAACACCGACCAAGCCGCTACCAATTTGGGTTGCGAGTCGAATGCGCTGAGCCTCACCGCCTGAAAGAGAACCGGCAGGCCTTGCTAGAGAGAGATAGTCCAGACCAACATCAAGTAGGAAGCCAAGTCGTGCATGTACTTCTTTCATTACGCGCTCTGCTATTTGTGCCTCACGTTTATTCAACTTAATCTGTTTCAAAAATACTGCGCAATCAGCAATAGAAAGTTCGCAAATCTCAGCGATGTTTTTATCACCAATTGTCACAGCCAAAACTTCAGGCTTTAGTCTGGCTCCATTGCATGCCTCACATGCAATTTGACGCATATACGCTTCATATTTATCCCGACTGTAATCACTATCGGTCTCACTATGACGACGGTGAATAAATGGAACTACGCCTTCAAAACCAGTTGTGTAGTTGCGGGCGCCATATCTTCCCTTGTACTTCATTTTTATCTCATATTCGTAACCATTTAAGATTGCTTCGCGCGCTCTTGCTGAGATTTTTTTCCATGGTGTATCGAGGGAGAAAGGGAGATCTTTTGCCAAGGCCTCTAACAATCTTAGGAAGTAGTCGGATGATTGACCTCCCGACCATGGGGCGATCGCTCCATCATTAATCGAAATTGAATCATCTGGGATAATTAATTCTTCATCGACTTCTAATTTTGTTCCGATACCGGAACACTCGGGGCATGCTCCAAATGGCGAGTTAAATGAGAACGATCGAGGTTCTAACTCTTCGAATGAAAGTTCGCACCCATGGCAGGCTAGATGTTCACTAAATGTGCGTTCCTTGCCCTTGCCTTTAGCATCCACAAAATCCAAAACTACAATTCCGGATGCTAATCGCAATGCAGTTTCAATCGAATCCGTTAATCTCGTTTTACTTTCTGGTTTAGCAGTTAATCGATCAATTACAACTTCAATGGTGTGCTTTTCTTGTTTCTTAAGTTT
>CAIUSQ010000023.1 GCA_903901905.1 uncultured Actinomycetes bacterium | reverse complement strand
TGCAGCTGAAGGATTAAAAGCACAAAAATCGGCTGTATTAGTTGGTGGCCGTGCCACACATGAAGATGCATATGGCTACAGCAAATTTGCACGGCTTGCACTTGGTACCAACGACATCGACTTTAGAGCGCGCGTAACATCAGATGAAGAGCGCGAGTTTATTGCAGCCCATGTTGTGAATTCTTCAACAACATATCGCGACATAGACAAGGCTGATCAAATACTTCTTGTTGGTTTTGAGCCAGAAGAAGAGTCACCAATTGTTTTCTTAAGAATAAATAAACAGTTCCGTAAGCGAGCTTTAAAAGTAATCTCAATTGGATCAAAAGAATCAATCGCGGTTGAAAAACTCAAAGCACAGTTTATTAAAGTCGCTCCAGGTCAAGAAGCTGCAGCAGTATCTGCACAAAACCTTACGGATAAATCAGTAATTTTAGTTGGCGAGAGAGCCAGCGAAAGCGCTGGTGTATTAACGGCCGTTGCTTCACTCGCGCAATCATCAGGTGCAAAACTTGCATGGATTCCACGCAGAGCAGGAGAGCGCGGTGCCATCCAAGCAGGTGCGATTGGAAACTTGCTACCAGGTGGCCGCCCAGTGACAGATGCAGCAGCTAGAGAAGAAATTGCTGCGCTGTGGTCAGTAAATTCACTTCCATCAAATATTGGTCGCTCAACATCAGAAATTATTGCAGCGGTCCACTCGGATGAAATCGGTGCACTACTTGTTGGTGGCGTTGATCCATTGGATTTAGATGACAATCACAGTGCACTAGCGGCTTTAGATAAAGCTTTTGTTGTTTCACTTGAGATCGCACCAAGTGAAGTAACTTCACGAGCAGACGTTGTTCTGCCAGTTGCAGCTGTTACTGAAAAATCTGGATCATTCTTAAACTGGGAAGGCCGTGCTCGATCCTTTGACGCGGCGGTTAATGATTCACTTAACCGTAGTGATCTTCGAATTCTTTCAATGATTGCAGAAGAAATGGGAACATCGCTTAATTTAGGAACTGTTACTGCTGCTACAAAAGAGATTGCAACAATTAAAGATTGGCAAGGCGAGCGGTCAAAGATGAAATCTGTATCGGCTGCTGCGCAACCAAGTTTAAGTTCAAACGAGGCGTTGATTACATCGTGGAGACGCCTGCTTGACCTTGGAACATTGCAAGAGGGTGAAGAAAATCTAGCTGGTACGGCGAGACAAACAGTTGCTGTCATCTCAGAAAAAAGAGCGCAAGCACTTGGTGTTGCCAATGGTGATTTACTCAAGATCTCTACCGCGAAAGGTTTCGTAACTCTGCCAGCTCTTATTGAGAATATTCATGATGATGCGCTTTGGGCGCCTCGAAATTCACGTGGATCACAGCTTTTAACAAAGTTAAATGCAGTTCATGGTGAAGTGGTTACGGTGGTGAGAGCATGACAACTGCGCAACTCATTGGAGCAGATCCAGGTTGGTTGATCCTAGTAAAGGCTCTTATAGTTTTTGCTGTCTGTGTACTTTTAACATTAATGTCAGTATGGGGCGAGCGTCGAATTGTTGCGCGGATGCAACAGCGTCCTGGGCCTAACCGTGTTGGACCATTTGGATTAATTCAAGCATTAGCAGACGGAGTGAAGCTCGCGCTAAAAGAGGACATCATTCCTACCGCTGCAGACAAAATTGTTTTCATAATTGCGCCAATTATTAGTGCCACAACCTGCTTTATGTCTTTTGCTGTAATCCCAATTACTGGTGAAGTGACAATGTTTGGTCGTCAAACCGCAATGCAGTTAACTGATATTCCAGTTGGCGTTTTATATATTTTGGCCGTTGCATCTGTTGGCGTTTATGGAATTGTTTTAGCCGGATGGTCATCAGGCTCGACGTATCCACTTCTCGGTGGCCTGCGTTCAAGCGCCCAAGTAATCTCTTATGAAATTGCTATGGGACTTTCTCTAGTTGCTGTATTTATTTATGCAGGTTCAATGTCTACTTCTGACATCGTTGCTGCACAAACTTCATGGTGGTATGCAGTAGTTCTATTCCCATCGTTTGCAATAT
>CAIUSQ010000022.1 GCA_903901905.1 uncultured Actinomycetes bacterium | reverse complement strand
ATGAGGTAATTGATCAAACAGCATGGGAAAAAATAAATGCCTCAGAGGTCATTTCAGGTGAGATTGCTGGAAAACCACGAGTAAAAGAGGTGGATTGGAAACAGTTAATAAGTTTGGGCAGGTCTTGATAAATCGCTAGACTTCCGATCGCTTAAGACTTTGCGCCCGTAGCTCAACGGATAGAGCATCTGACTACGGATCAGAAGGTTCGGGGTTCGAATCCCTGCGGGCGCACCAAAGCGAAGATTAATTTAATTAGGTTAGGCAGAAATTCACTTTATGCTCGATTTCAAAAGGCATCAATCAAGATTCCAGAATTTTTCTAAATTAAGTAGCCCTATTGCGCAAACAGTGCAATGATGGACACCCAAGATGAATTTAACTTAAGTAGAGAGTTCAGAATAGGCGCTAGTTAATGACTCGAATCATAAAGATAGTTTTAGTGGCGGTGTGTCTTTCTATCTTCGTTCCCACTGCAAGCGCAAACACTGATCCATTTCCAGGCGTGGCAAATGGTGCAACAATTCCCGGGACTGAACTTTATGGCTCCCCTGGTCAATCTCAAGTAGATTTTGAAGCATCTCCGCAACGCCAATCCCACACTTGCCCATCGGGTTCTGGGAGGGGTGGTGGAGTTGATTTAGCTTTTACATCTGATAGAAGTAAGCACCGTTTTTTTACTAATTGTGTTAAAACTTGGCAATCATCAGCAGCAATTGATGAGGAGGCAAAATATCGTTCTGATTTAGCAGCAGCCCAAGCAGCAGCGCTAGCACAATCACTAGCTTGGAATACAGCAAACCCTGGCCAGCAAAAATGTTTTCAATGGGGACCAATTATTAGTCCAAGCGGTGGAACATCTAGTGGCGGAGTGTGTGCAAACCCAGTTGGATCTGCGCCATCTTCATCTGGAAGTACAGGTTCAACTCCTACCTCGGAAACCAGAACCGCTACAACTACTCCAACAACCTCAGGCGGAACAACAAGTTCTACATCTGAAACTATAACTGCCACCACAACTCCTGTAACAAGCGCTCCTGATCCATTACCTAATGTTGTTAACGGTGCTGAAATTCCTGGAACAAGGGTTTCAAGTGCACCTGGAGATTCTGAAGCAACCTTTTATGCATCAAGTGCCTACCAATCTCATACTTGTCCAACTGGTTCTGGCAGAGGCATTGGAGTTGATTTAGCATTTACTTCTGATCGAAGCAAACACGTTAGATATGTTTATTGTGTTAAAACTTGGAACCCATCAACAGCGCAAGAAACTGTCCCTACAAACAGTGATACTAAAACAGCCACTATTAGCACCACAAATACCGAGACCAAAACAATTACAACTGTTCAAGCATTAGACCCAATACCTGGAGCATTAAGTGGGACAGAATTGCCAGGATCAAGAATTACAAGCTCGCCGGGATTAACTCAAGCCCAATGGGAGGCAACAAGTACCTATAAATCTTTTGTCTGCCCTACTGGCTCTGGAAGAGCTGTAGGTGTTGATATGAACTTTACAACTACACAAAGTGATGACAGATGGTTTGCTTACTGTGTAAAGACCTGGACTCAACCAGCAAACCAAAATCCAACTGTCACT
>CAIUSQ010000021.1 GCA_903901905.1 uncultured Actinomycetes bacterium | reverse complement strand
CGCTAACTCTAAAGTTGCAGCATCGCTACCCGCGGCAATTACACCGAACTCATCTCCACCCAACCTGGCCAAGATAGCGCCGCTCGGAAGAGAACGACTAAAGCGTTGTGCCACCTGTCGCAATATCCGATCTCCCATCTCATGCCCATAAATATCATTGACTGGCTTAAATCCATCTAGATCTAAGAGGAGTAAAGCCCCCTCTACTTCATTAAAGGTTGATAGTTCAGCAATTAATCTACGTCGATTAGGCAAGCCAGTTAGTTCATCGGTGCGCGCCAGCACTTTTTCTTCTCCCAGATTATTGGCCTGGCGGATAACCAGAGTCATTCTGATAAATGCCAACAAGAGCGTTGTAATTGTGGGAACAACTACGTAAGAAGGAAAATACTCTGGACGAATGGCAATCGCGGACAACAGCGCAGGACTTATGAATATAGAAATTGCGATCAGCGCGGGATGGATCTTTCCCTCTGATTTACCCTCATTTGGTAGGTACCAAAAAGAGAGCGAGATCAAAACTAATCCGATTAACCAACCTTCATCACTTATCTGTCCAAATTTGTACGTGCCTTCAATCTGCGACCACAAGTAGTAAAAATCTGTCAAGGTAAAGGCAAGAACTCCGGTGATAATCAGAATTAATCGCAATGAAATTTTAGAGCGCGCTGCACTCGAAAGAATAATCACCAATAGCGCAATATCGCATATGGAGAATAGAACCGAGAAGAAGTATCCCAAACCTGAATCCCCTACTAATTGCTTAAGCAATATCGCAGCGATAATTGAGGTAAAACCTAAACCAAAAATTGCAGAGTCCAATAGTTCAATCGATCGCATTCGTTTCGCTATGCCGATTGCCCTGGGGATTGCGAGAAAGGCAAAGGGATAGAAAGCTGAGTAGGCAACGTTGGAAACTAGCTGCTCGTGAGAGTTAAAGTTAAAAAATTGACTCAAGCTAGAGGTAATTGAACCGATTCCCCAAGAGGCTGTTGCAAGTGATAAAAATGCAACCGCTAGCGGATCGTTATGAAGCGGCGCCTGAAAGAGTCCGATTACAACAGCGAGAACTATTGCATTATAGAAAAGTAAATCTTTCGCTATCGATGGTTCAGAGAAAAAGGTTCGAAGCAGAATATGTGCAAGCAATAAGATTGCGGGCAGCCACTTAGCGATTCGGTGAATTACCACCCTCAAAAGTTAAAGGAATGCTCCATCACAAATTAATAGGGGAACCCTGAGGTTTGACTGGCTTTAGAGACCTTTTTTGCAGATCAACTGGGCCAAATCGAGACTCATTGCAACTTCAGATTTTGAATTCGTGAATTGTTCTAACGCTGTTGCTCTGGCTTTTTTACTTCGTTCGCTCTGCTTGCCAACGGTTGTGAAACCCCTGATCGCAATTTCGTAATTACGAACAGCCGAGGCATAAGCATCAATAGTCTTTTTGTTCTTGGCTAAGTTGACTGTATCCGCCCGTAGAATCACGAGTTGAGCAGTGATGGTGTCAATTTTTGCCTGGTACTCAGGAATTAGTTTGTTTGCTTTTTCCACTTGTGCTGTTTGCGCGAGAATATCAGCATCTAATTTGGCGACCGCTGAATCAGTTGCTGCTTTGATCTTTGGTAGGTTTGCCAAAGCCTTGTTGTAAGAAGTTCCAGTGGTTATGCAGTCAACAGATAACCAAGTTAACTTAGCGTTTTTCACCAACGGGTTCTTGGCGCATTTATATGAAGTAGTGCCGACTTTGGTTGTAGCGTTTGCTTTTTTGCAGGAGACTCCATTGCTGATCTTGGTCGCAGCAGTTGCTGGCACGGCGGTGGTTGAGGCAGCAACTAGAACTGCGGCACCTAGTACTACTAGAACCTTGCGAAACATGAAAACCTCCATTGATGATGGGCTCATATTAGCCAACCGCGAGGCCCATATTAAGGAGACAAGCAGAGAAAATCGTGTGAATTATCGCTGCTTAACTCGTAGGTTCATCCCTACCCGCCTGACCAACGGCCT
>CAIUSQ010000020.1 GCA_903901905.1 uncultured Actinomycetes bacterium | reverse complement strand
TTAGGTGGAGTTGGTTGGTTGGGTTGGTTAGGTGGAGTTGGTTGGTTGGGTTGGTTAGGTTGGTTAGGTGGAGTTGGTTGTGTTGGCGAGGTTGCCTTCTTCCAACCCTCAAGTTTCACACTTACAGTTGGTGGTGCGCCAGTGAATGCAAAGTTATTTGCATGCAGATAAACCCATTCCTTATTGGTTCCGAGTGCTGTGGTTGCAGCTTTCACTTCACCAGAATCACCGTAACTTACTTCTACAGTTGCATAGGCTGGAAGGGTTGTCACACCGTAAACGCATTTAATGAGATCAGCGCGCATGGTAAATGCATAACGGCCAACATTTTCAGTCTTCCCATCAGATTTATAAATTGGAGCAGCAATGCGGTAGGCCAATTTGCCTGAATCTCCATCCCACTGTGGTGATCCAGGTTCATAGACAGATGCATTGCTAGTAACGATGCCCTGCACGCCTTCACTTTTCTGGCAGCTCTGATCAAAAGTTTGAGCACCGCTTGAAGTAGTGTTTAAGCGCCAAGTGAGTGAATTAGTGAGGGCTGATTCTCCGAATAATTTGGCCAGTGAAGCGTAATATTTCACTGCATTTTGATCATCTGGATCGGTGCCTGCAATATCCAGGTTATTTGTTGCACTCGCTGCGGCTGTCAATCCTTTCTTAGAATCAGAGAGATATTGAGTTACTGCGCCTGTATTAGAGAGCCATTTACCTGTAACAATCTCTTCAAGTGGATCAGCTTCAACGATTAGCTCAGAGTAATTATCATTGTAGTTTTCTGTGTATGCAGATGGCTTATCTAATCGGCCATTGAGCCAACCCGTGATTACTTTAGGTAGGCGAAGATCTAATGAGAATCGCAAGCCCTTTGCAAAGGCGATTCGTTGATAACACACCCCAGTATCAACAGCTAGACAAGCAGTTTCACTACCGCCCTCTGTATAGGCAGCGTTCTCGTATTTCTTAACAGGATATATAGATAATCTCAAACTCTTTTCAGAGGCATCCCAACCAGATCCACTTGGCATTCGATTAAAAAGTGCACTAACTAATCCAAGAATCAGATATTCGGTGCTGACTCCACCATCAGTTATTCTCCAAATCCATGGCCCATCAGAACCTGGATACCCGGTATTTGTTTTTGCATCAAATGTGGATGCCCACCCAGGACTAGTTTTGCTATAAATACGTTTTATTGCCTCAGCCTTTACTTTGCTCCCATCAGCTTTTACTAATGAGAATGAGTTGATGCAAGCCGCAATTTCTCTGGCAGCACAACTTCCCATGGCAACGTCATATTTAATCTGCTGATATTTTGTATCCGAAAAAGCTGTTGTGCATTTGGCATCATCTGGTGAAAGGCAAGTAATTGGAGTCCCACCTGCTTGGCCGGCAGGGCGATCTTCGACAGAAATGTATGACTTGAAGTTAACTTGATTTTGATCGAAATACACCATGGCATTATTAGATGATGCTGGTGTTATGCCTCGTAATATCGAACGCGCATCTTTAATAACAGTTGGATCATCGGGGGGACTAATACTTGGACCTGGAGCGCCGGCAGGACCAGGATTTGTTGGTGGGGGCAACGAATCTGCTGCACTTATTGTCGGGAAAAGTGTTAACACCAGAAGGCAAGAAGTGAGAAAACTCGTGAAAGCAAGAACTTTTTTTCTCTCCATAAGGGAAAATACTAGAACGCTATTTCCCGCATGTGAAGATGTCTTTGGGTAGTGTCCAGGCACCTTTAAAGCCTCTCCCAACCCTCATTTAAAGCTAGGTAACTCCCAATTGTGACTCCCATATGGGTTTGCGCCTAATTCCATCCTAAATCATGGGGAATGAATAGCGTAATTCTTACGAATCGTCTTCTCACTTCTTCTTAAACCCTGCTGGGCAAACTGGTTTAACTGCAGTTACCTTCTTTACTGTTTTACCCTTCACGCACGTAACTGTAACCTTCTTAGCCACAACTGGCTTAGCCGAAGGTGCTGGATCAACAACTGGGGTTGCTGTTGGAGTAGGGGTTGGAGTTGGAGTTGGCGTTGGAGTAGGTGTTGGTGCTGGCGCCTCTTGAGAGAGCTTGATCTTGATGGTTGGAGATGAGTATGTGAATCCCTTAGCTGAAAGTCGTAACCAGTTGTTCTTCTCTGAAACTAGTGTTGTCGCATTCTTTGATTCGCCATCAGCATAAATAACGCTGAGGGTTGCTTGAATTGGTGCGCTAGTGAAACCGTAGATGCATCGGGCTACATCTGATCGAATTGCCAGGTCATAGGTTCCAACTTGAACTTGGCCCTTTGAATCAAGATGAGGCGAAGCAACTCGATAAGCAAGGTTTCCATCTTGGAACTTAGGTGGGCCTGCAATATATGCATTTGAATTGGTGGTCACCATTCCTGCAACACCTGAGTCACCAATACATTTTTCATATCCCTGTGCATTTTCCATAGTTCTAAAGGACCAGGTGGATACAGAGGCATAAGCCTTATCTTTTGCTACATCAACCCAGAGCATGTATCTCTCAAAGAAATTGTCGTTAAATGAGGGATTGCGTTCATCCATAACCGCCTGCGTACTTCGATCTGATGGATTTCCTAAGTAATAAGCAACTCCAGCAAATTGATTCCCACGTTGAACAAATTCTTCTTGAATCATCGTGTTGAGCTTGCTTGGCAGGTCAGTGTTTTTCGCCCAAACGGCAAGAACGGGGACCGTGGTTACTGATCCCTCAATATTAATAAGTGTTTGGCCATCGCTTAACTTCTCACTACTTATTTCGGGTGTGCTCAATCTCCCATGGAACCAGCCAACAATTTTTGCCCCAGTTTTAACTGAAACTTTAAATGCTGCATTTTGTGGAAATGGCCAGCGCTTGTAGCAATCAGTCGTTGTGCTAAAAAAACAAGTATCCAGCTGCACACCTGCAACTGGAATCTTAGAAACTGCGAAGAGTCCCACATCTAAACTAGATAGATTGGTTCCTGCGGCATTTTGAAATTGAGCATTCAATTTAGGAATTAAAAGGAATAGGTTGCCACCTTGATGCTGCATCCCAGGAATCGTCCACAAAGACACTTTGCCGCTGTCAGGTACACCTCGTGCAATATCACCTTTAAAGGGGGTGTTATATCTATTGAGTAAGTCATTGCTTAGTTGCGTGAAGGTGGAGGTGAGAGTGTCTACAAGTGTTGCATTTGCAAGAGCATTCTCTCCGGTTCGTCCAGAAAGACTAACTACGCAATCTCTCGTTCTACTATCTGAGCAAGGAGAAAGTGGTGTTTCAAAAAATAGGTAATTACTGCTCTTACATGGCTCATCCTGGGATGACAGACAAGTTGTGGCTAAACTAGTTGCATAATTAGATCCACTCCATGCTTCTACGTAAGTGAAGGCTCTGAAAAGAGTTCTTTGATCATCAAAATAGGCACCCGAGTAGCCCCCTGTGTTTTCTACTGGAGGGCGTGGCGTCATCAATTGCTCGTCTGGAATAACGGAGTCAGCTGCCTGGGCTTGGACCAAGGAGGGGGCTAAGAGCAGGGCGAGAACTGAAAGCAGAGCAGCTAGTTTCTTGCGCACAATAACCTCGTATTCACAGTGACTCGGGATAAATTACTACGCACCTCACACCGAATGAAAGCCCCATATTTATGCGAAAAATAGGCATCAATTTACGCTCAACGACCTGCACTTTCTCCACTTAAGAAGGCTTTATTCGGGTGTCCAGGTCTCCTTTGAAATCCAGAGATAGAACATAGCTCCAGCAGATATGAAGCACATTACCAAAGAGGGGTAGAAGACAAACAAATCAAATTTCACACCAATTCTTGGATCCCCAGGAATAATTGTTCGTGTTGAAATCATGGTGAAAGCGGTGCTTCCAGCCCAAATAAGTCCTGAAAGTGAAGGCGGGCGGTGTGCCAAAAAGATAGAGCGAAATAGGAATAACATACTAAATCCTCCGCTGAGGAAAATTAAGCCCAGCAAGAGTAATAAAACTTTATTGAGCGCTGTTCGCTCCAAAATGATATCTGAAGTGAAGTATTGACCATCACTAAATGTTGATTCCACAGTTTCACCAGCAAATGAATCTAATTTATATTCAGCACTCCAGCCTGAAAGGCTAGCGGTATATGGCTGGATTCCGATTGGGAGCGATTCCCACACATCATCTTTCGTACTCTCAGTACCACTGCCACTCACTAAAAATCGTATTTGGCCAGTTAATGCCACGGAGTATCTATCAAATGGAAACCACTTATCATTGTAAAGAGATTTCACTTGGCTATTGTCTGCATCTAATTCCACATCAATTGCTCGCAGATATTGATTAGCTGCCCAATACCCTACGTTGCCCTCACTGTTGTAGTTAATAGTTGAAGCAGAAATATCAATGGCGGTGTCATATAAAACTTGAACACTGCTATCTAATGAGTAGGCATACTTCTCAGGTGGCCTTAACCAGATACGTGCTTTGAGAGTCTGTGAGGATGAATTGAAATCCAAAAGCTGAACATACATTCCAATTTTCTCTTCATCACTTGATTGAGCCCATAGTTGAGAAGATTTTGAATCTAATTTATATGAGCCACTATCTAAGGCGTTCAAGAATGTAACAAGTGAGAAAAATATTGTTGCAGCAACAATCCAAAAGAGGGATTTCCTTGAGGGTTTTTTCTGCACGGGGAGATTGTGCCAGCAAAGCAGAGATTTAGCACTCAATTCTTTGAGTTTTTTGCTTAATCGCAGCTTTTTTTACTGCGGATTCTTCACTAAACAAAATGGATGACCTTCTGGGTCTA
>CAIUSQ010000019.1 GCA_903901905.1 uncultured Actinomycetes bacterium | reverse complement strand
TCAAATCTACTTGTGCTGAAGAAATGATCAGAGTTAGATTCAACTCCTAAAGCATCATCAAGCCAAGCAAGATAATCATCAGAACCTGAGCATCTAAATTGAGACTTTAGTTCAAGATGTTGGATTGATGCCCCAGCATCTTTTGCAAAACGTTCTATCTCTGAAATTTCTCCAATATCTGCCCAAGTAACTTTTTGTGCCTCATCAATAAAGAAAACACTTGTTTTAGATGCATCAATTATTTCCTTAATCTGATTGACTCCAAGATTTTTATAGAAACCAGACTTCTCATTTAAACGATGAGATTCATCAACGATTAAGGCATCGAAGGCATCTTCCGAAGTTTCCAGAAATGAGCCAGCACTTGAAAACAAATTTTTATGGTTCTGCTCGCTGCCGGACTGACCGAGCTTCTCGGCATAAACAGTTCGTGGTGCAGAGTTTTGAGTTACATACTGTGAGTTCAATCGCATTCCCGTTAACCTTGCAATTGCGTTAATTGCTACAACAGATTTACCAGTTCCCGGCCCGCCTTTTACGATGATAACTTCTTTCGGTCCTTGCAAAGATTTTTTCGTTGTATTGATAATAGTTTCTAGTACAGTTTTTTGATCATCAAGCAAGACGAACTCTTCATTTCCTTTAAGCATTGATGCAACGACTTCTGCTAATTGTTTTGATGGTCTAATCGGGGATGAATCAATTTCTTCTAATAAGTCAGTTCCTGCACCTTCTGATATGTTCCCAACAATATGCTGCTGCAGTTCCGCAATGTCTCCTTTAAGAAATAACGGTGCTTCTCTTAGAAAATTTTCATACCTTGAGTCTCCTACTACAGACCTATCAATGCAATTATGCAAATAGGCGCTAGCACTAACATTCACATTATTTTCGTAGATAAATTCATTAAAGTTTTTAAGATGGCTTGCATAACTCCAAGCCTGATATGACGGATGTCTTTCATCAGAGAGTCCACCACCAAGTCGGGTGCGCACATGATCTTGTAAATCGGAAAAATTGATCTCAGTCCACTGCTTTAACTCAATGATTGAAAGCGCAGCTTGACCAGAAGCATTTTTACCAGTGATCAAAAAATCTATTCTGTATTTTCTTCCATTCACACGATACTCAACAGCGATGCCTGCGTCTTGGGGTATCAACTTATTATTGATTACGTGGAACATGGCATTCCCCAGTGAGTTTCGCCAAGAGGTGTACTCGGATTGGCCCACATTGAGATTAAACTTGCGCTTTACCGCGTCTCTGATCTTGTCTTCAATCTGCGGAGCATCCCTTAGAAACTCATCTTTTGTTGCTAAGTAGGAGATCACCGCCTCATCGTAACTACGAGCAAGGACAATTCACCACTACCCAGCGTTACGATATTCCAATTGTCAGTCACTCTGAGTAACCTTCCAGCATGATCAAGAAACAGATCCATGAGGTGCTAGAGCTCCAAAAGCAATACACGTCTAAGAACACTCCCGCAATGAAGAGACGGGGAATTTTAATTCGCAAGGAAATTGCAAATACTTTAAACGGAAATCTTGATCGGTTTAAATCCAAATATGAAATTGCCATTGAAGATTTATGGGTGCAAGGCAAAGATGGCGATGGAAACAAAGCAGAAATCCCTTGGGTTCGCCTCGCTTCCAAAGAGTTAAGTCCCAGCGCAACAAAAGGTTGGTATGTTGTATTTTTATTCTCTGCCAAGGGTTCGAACTGTTATTTGAGCCTTGGTCATGCAAGCACAACTTATGACGGTGATTCTATGGAACGTCGTTATCAAAAAGCGCTCGCTCCCGAAGTTGCAGAAGGTTTAATGCGATGGGGAAGAGAAAAGTTAAAACTAAATGATATTAAGAACCCACGACTTAAATTTGCTAGAAATCTAGAGGCGAAGGGAAATCTTGCTGAAGCTTATGATCGAACCAGTTTATGTGGTTTTGAATACCGAAAAGAAAGTATCCCACCTGATGAACAAATAATTAGTGATGTTGAATTCTTACTTGGACTTCTCTCAAGACTTTATCAAATGCAAGAAACAGATCCAACGATTCCTGGGAACGAAAGCCCAGAACATCAAGAAGCTGTAGCAGCAATTGCTCAAGCTGCTGGTAGAGACCTAACCGGTCCCCGCAGACAAGGACGCTCTCGACTTCCGCAAGCTCATAAGAAGTTAATTGAGGAGCATGCAGTAGAGGTTGCTATTACCCAACTCAAAAAGAAGGGCTTCACCAATATTAAGGATGTAGGAAAGAATCATTCATATGATATTGCTGCAAAGTTGAATGGTATTGATTACTACATTGAAGTAAAGGGAACAATTTCGCTTGGCGAAAAGGTTGTTCTAACAAAGAACGAGGTATTACTTCATAAGCAAGAACATCCAAATAATGCTCTTATAGTAGTTAGTGAAATCAACCTTGATCGTAGCGAG
>CAIUSQ010000018.1 GCA_903901905.1 uncultured Actinomycetes bacterium | reverse complement strand
TGATTCACAAGCGTTCCATTCCCAATTATCACCATTCTGTTTCTGTGCACAAACCCATCCCCATCCAGACATATTCGCAGGAGTCACAGTTCCACGTAAATTTGCTTCTTTTAGTGCAAAAGTCGACGTGTTTGTCGGTCCTGCAATTACGATATCTGCTGAATTTGCTCTTGATAATCCACTAACCAATTAATTAATTTGATACACATAAATTTGATAAGTTCCATCTGGTAGATATGTTGAGAATGAACCATCCGCATAAATCTTCAAATACTTGTTAATCCAAAGGTAATCAGAACCAACCTTCTGCAAAATATAAGCATGGGCCGCTGGGTAATACCTAGCTTCTTGTCCATCCAATTTTGAAGCATCAACAGCTACTGCTAAATTCGAAACAGTTCCGGTTAAATTAGATGCAAGTAAAGTTAGATTGACAACTTTTTGATCCCCAGCAACTGTAAATTGCCCAGAGGGAGTTTCAACTACATTAGTTGCGTTCCATCCCGGAGAAACCAATATTCGATATGTGCCATCTTCGACTTGCAATCTATAAGTACCATCGGCGAGCACTTGTGTCCCGTAATTTGTCCACTCCCAATAGTTGCTGTCACCTTTTGATACCAGTTTTTCTACTCGAACCCATCCTCCAGCAGCATTAGCCGTGCTAGAAATTGTTCCGCTAACATTGCCTTCACTTAGAGCAAAACTCATAGTTGTTGATGAACCAGTTGTTACGGTGAACGTATCGGAAGTTGTGCGAGTTACTCCGGTTGCGTCATCTCTAGGAAATGCAATTACCCTTGACACACCATTATCAAGCTTCATTGCATAACTTCCATCGGACTTAACGCCTGAACTAGCCGCAACTCCCGGTGCTCCAGACCACCCCGACCAGCCACATTTGCAAGCAAATTGCTCGGCATAAACCCAACCATTAGCGGACTTATCTGTCGGAGTAATAACTCCAGTTACATTTGGCGTATCAAGAGTCACGTTAACTTCTATTGGAGTTGATCCTGCAATTGTGAAATCAGTAGTTTCAGTTCTGACAACACCTGTTGCATCATCTCGTGGGAAAATCTGTAAGCGATATTGGCCAACTGGTAGTTGCAGAGCATATTTTCCAAGTGAGGAAATATTGGTCCTATAGTTTGTCCACTGCGGATACGCACCGTCGGTCTTAAGAACTTGAATCCAGCCACCCGCAGACTTTGCGATATCGCTTACAGTTCCTGACAAATTCCCTGTTGATAAAGCAATATTTATAACTTTTGAATCACTATTTACCGTGAATTCATCGGAGGTAGTGGTTGTATAAGGTGAATCAAGTTTTGCTCCAGGAAAATAGCCACCTTTGCCGCCGTAAATAACTGAAGCGGGTGTAACTACTACCCGATATGTTCCATTATCAACTTTAAATCCATACTTTCCATTGCTATCGAGAGACTTACAAGCTACATAAGAATAATTCTCATTTACTTTTCTCTCAATACATACCTGCCCATAAACAGCATCGGCATTTGGAGTTACGGTTCCAGTGATATTGGGAGTCGCAAGAGCAATCGTTGTGGGAGTTGGAAACTCTCCAGATGTAGGTATATCGAAAGTAGCAGATCGCGTTTGAACAAAATCACTTCCACTTGGCTCAAAAGTCAGCCTGTATCTACCATTCGGAAGATAAGCCTCAATAACACCGCTTGGATTTACATTTGCCCAATCATGAAATTGGAAACTACCTTGTGATTGCACTTTTTCAATTAATACTTGAGTCCCGGGTGAACTTGCAGTCGGAGTAGATGTGCTTCATTTATTCGAGGACGATTTTTAGAAGGAACACATATTGTTTCACCACAATATTCTTTCATACTTCCACCATCTTCACCAGTAAGTCCTATTGTCTTCATTCCTATTCTATTACCCATTATAAGAGCATTGATTATATTCTTTGAGTTACCAGATGTAGAAATACCGATTAGCATGTCTCCTGGATTTCCCGATGCTAAAACCAATCTAGAATAAGCTTCGTCAAAGGAATAGTTGTTAGAGATAGATGTTATATAAGATGCATTTGTATGTAACGCCTCTACATTTAGAGGTGGACGGTCATAATAGAATATTCCTGATAGTTGTGATGCAATCTGTTGGGCATTCGTA
>CAIUSQ010000017.1 GCA_903901905.1 uncultured Actinomycetes bacterium | reverse complement strand
GCCAATGCGTAATTTGATTAACAATGGATTTGTACGTGGTGATCGATTCTTGCAGTTGGGTCTTCGTGGATATTGGCCAGAGGATGCAACTCTCAATTGGATGCGCGATCAAGGTATGCGCTCATATGAGATGACAGAGATCGCACACCGTGGTTTAGATACTGTCTTAGATGAATCTTTTGCAACCCTTGTTGATGGTTGTGACGGTGTGTTTTTATCCGTAGATATCGATGTAGTTGATCCCGGTATGGCTCCAGGAACAGGCACTCCAGAACCTGGTGGAATGACAAGTCGCGAACTATTAGAAGCAGTGCGCAGAATTTGTTTAGAACTTCCCATCGTTGGAATCGATGTTGTAGAGGTGTGTCCGCCATTTGATAATGCAGAGATCACCGCTATTTTGGCAAATCGCGTAGTTTTAGAGGCTTTAAGTGCGATTGCAAAAAGACGCAGCGGCAACCCCTATTCACCTACTCAGAATCTTCTCGACCGATAAACTGAGTTCATTAAGGTGTCAGGGGTATGGTCCAATATCCTAGGCAACTACTCACGTTAGGTTAACAATGCAATTTCTTGGAATTATCGCTTTTATAGTTGCGCTTCTTGCTTCAGTCATGATTCACGAGTTTGGTCACTACATAACTGCAAAGCATTTCGGTATGCGAATTTCAGAGTTTTTTGTTGGATTTGGAAAGAGAATCTGGTCTACTCAACGCGGTGAGACTGAGTTTGGAATTAAAGTTATTCCTGCAGGTGGCTACTGCAAGATCGAAGGAATGGCACCGAATGATCAGATGTTGCCAGGTGAAGAAGACCGCGCTTTTTATAAGGCAAGTTCTGGTCGCAAACTTATTGTCCTGGGCGCCGGATCGTTTCTCCATTTTGTTCTGGGATTCATACTTTTGTTCACACTTTTTGCAGGCGTTGGTACAAATCAAGTTCTTCCAGTTATCGGTGAGGTTGTTGAGGGCTCAGTTGCTGCCTCATCTGGTGTTGAAGTAGGAGATGAAGTTCTTTCCATTAATGGAGTCAAAGTCACTTCCTGGTATAAAGATGTTGAAGTTATTCGAAACTCTGGAGGCAAAGAGGTCGTTCTTACGATTGATCGAAATGGCCAAGTAATAACGGTTCGAGCCGAGCCTCGTTTAACGGAAATTGATGGAGAAAAAAGATATCTTCTAGGAATCGTCAATGAAGTTGGTGTCAAGCGTTTTGGATTACTTTCCTCAATTAGTAACTCTGCAACTGTTACAAAGAGTTTTGTTACCGGGAGCGTTAAGTCTCTAATGAGCTTGCCATCCAAAATTCCTGCTCTATGGGGCCAGACAGTTCGAGGCGAAGAACGTGATGCAAATGGTTTAGTGGGAGTTGTCGGTGTTGCGCGTGTATCCGGCGAAGCAGTTGGAAGTGATCAACTAACTGTCCAAGAACGCATTTCAACATTCCTATTGATCATTGCAAGTTTGAATATATTTATCGGAATCTTTAACCTGCTTCCAATTCTTCCATTAGATGGTGGACATATGGCTGTTGCCATTACTGATGAGATACGTGCGTTATTCGCTCGAATGAGAGGACGCCCTCGACCAGCAGCGATAGATGTCACTGGATTAACCCCGGTAACAATGGTGGTTTTTGTCGTTCTTGCCTCTTTGACTTTGCTACTACTTGTGGCAGATGTCATCAATCCTGTGGTTCTCAACCTATAACGTGAGCAAATTTTCCAAAGTTAGTGCAGAATAAAGACATGGTTGATCTCGGAATCCCAAGTGCACCACCAGCAACGCTGCATCCACGACGAAAGACGAAGCAGCTAAAGGTTGGATCTGTTGGTGTCGGTAGCGAGTCTCCCGTCTCTGTTCAGTCGATGTGCACAACCTTGACTTCAGATGTAAACGCTACTTTGCAGCAGATTGCCGAACTAACAGCGTCGGGATGCCAGATAGTTCGCGTTGCTGTGCCTAGTCAGGATGATGCAGATGCGCTTGCTCAAATTGCAAAGAAGTCTCAGATACCTGTAATTGCAGATATCCATTTTCAGCCAAAGTACATATTTGCTGCTATCGATGCAGGTTGCGCGGCAGTTCGTGTGAATCCAGGCAACATAAAACAGTTTGATGACAAAGTTAAAGAGGTTGCAAAGGCCGCGGGGGATGCTGGAATTCCAATTCGAATTGGCGTTAACGCTGGCTCACTTGATCCACGCTTACTAGCAAAGTATGGCAAAGCAACACCTGAGGCACTTGTGGAATCTGCCCTTTGGGAAGCATCATTGTTTGAAGAGCATGGCTTTTCAGATATAAAGATTTCAGTCAAGCATCACGATCCTGTCACTATGGTTAGTGCTTATCGATTACTTGCCGCGCAGTGTGATTATCCATTGCACTTAGGTGTAACAGAGGCGGGACCTATATTTCAAGGAACAATTAAATCTGCAACAGCATTTTCAATTTTATTGGCAGAGGGAATTGGCGACACAATCAGAGTTTCACTTTCCGCCCCACCGGTTGAAGAGATCAAAGTTGGAATGTCGATTCTTGAATCTTTAAATCTTCGCCAACGCAAGCTTGAGATTGTTTCTTGTCCTTCTTGTGGCCGCGCACAAGTTGATGTGTACTCATTGGCCGAAAAAGTTCAGGCAGGATTACAGGGAATGACAGTGCCATTACGGGTGGCTGTTATGGGTTGTGTAGTTAATGGACCTGGAGAAGCTAGAGAGGCAGACCTAGGCGTTGCATCAGGAAATGGAAAAGGCCAGATATTTGTCAAAGGCGTCGTAATTAAAACCGTTCCTGAAGCGCAAATTGTTGAGGTACTTATCGAAGAAGCGATGCGATTAGCAGAAGAAATGGAAGCCGCAGGGGTTGCTTCAGGGCAACCTTCAGTTGATATTCGATAGAGTTCGCACATGTTGAAAATGTCTACGCTATTTTTGCGTACGCTTCGCGATGACCCAGCCGATGCAGAAGTTGCAAGTCACAAGCTTTTAATCCGCGCAGGTTACGTTCGACGAATTGCTGCTGGTATTTATTCATGGCTGCCTTTGGGTGTAATTACTCTTCGAAATATTGAGCGTGTTATCCGAGAAGAGATGGATAAAGCCGGCTTTCAGGAAGTTCACTTTCCATCTTTATTGCCTCGTGATGCATATGAAACTACCAACCGTTGGGATGAGTATGGGCCTGCACTTTTTAGACTGCAGGATCGTAAGGGTGGCGACTATTTACTTGGCCCAACTCATGAAGAGATGTTCACACTTATGGTTAAGAGCGAATACTCCTCTTACAAGGATTTACCTTTAAGTATTTATCAAATTCAGACAAAATTTCGTGATGAAGCACGACCGCGTAGTGGAATTATTCGGGGCCGAGAGTTTGTAATGAAAGATTCATACTCCTTTGACATAGATGATGAAGGATTAGAGATTTCCTACCAAAATCATCGACAGGCCTACGTAAAGACATTTGATCGACTTGGCATGAAGTACAACATCGTCAAAGCGGTTTCAGGTGCAATGGGTGGTTCAAAATCAGAAGAGTTTTTAGCTCCATGCCCAACTGGTGAAGACACATACGTGCTTTGCCCTTCATGTGGGTTTGCTGCAAATGTTGAAGCTATGGTGACAAAAGTTCCGGCACAGGATTTTTCAAAGGTTTCAGCCGTTGAAGAGTTAGATACACCTAATACTCCAACGATTGATTCACTCGTGGCCGTTCTTAATGAAAAATTTGGAGGCGGATTTACAGGGGCAGATACATTAAAAAATGTCATGATGATGGCAGATGGAAAAGCGATTTCTGTATTAGTTCCCGGTGATCGTGAAGTTGACGTAAAACGATTGCAAGAAAACTTAAGTGGAGTTCATGAACTTCGAGTATTTGAAGATGCAGATTTTGCAAAGTTCCCATCTTTGGTAAAGGGATACATTGGGCCTCAGGATGCAAAAAAATCAGGGATTACTGTTTATGCCGATCCACGAATCGCGCCTGGAACAGCTTGGGTAACAGGTGCAAATAAGAAAGATCGCCATGCACGCAACGTAGTTAACGGAAGAGATTTCACTCCTGATTCATACGTTGAAGCTGCCGAAGTTCGTGCTGGAGATTCATGTCCAGAGTGTTCAACTGCTGTAGTAATTGATCGCGCAATTGAAATCGGGCATATCTTTCAACTTGGAAGAAAGTATTCCAAAGCACTTGATTTGACAGTCTTGGATAGCAATGGAAAATCGCAAGTTGTCACTATGGGCTCTTATGGAATTGGAGTTTCACGCGCAGTAGCTGCTATTGCAGAACAGACACATGATGAAATTGGTCTTAATTGGCCTGTAGAGCTGGCTCCAGCAAAAGTACACATTGTTGCCGCTGGTAAGGATGATCTTTTGTTTGACACAGCAATTGAATTGGCAACAAAGCTAGAAGCACAGTCAATTACAACAATGGTAGATGATCGAAGAGATGCATCTCCTGGCGTTAAATTCAAAGACGCCGAACTGATTGGAAATCCTGTCATTGTTGTCGTTGGCAAGGCGCTAGCTGAAGGAAATGTTGAGATTAGAGTTCGTAAAACCGGCGACAAAAAGGAAGTTCCTCTTTCATCAGCTGTCTCTGCAATCACAGAGCTTCTTAAGTAGCTGTGTTCGCAGAACTCACACTTGCAACAGGATTATTTTTGCTTTCTGCCTCATTTCTTGCAGGCTTTGTTGATTCGATAGCCGGCGGTGGGGGAATAGTTCAACTTCCTGCACTCCTGATTGGATTGCCTAATTCTCCTGCAGCAGAAGTACTTGGAACGAATAAGTTATCAGCAGTTTTTGGTACAACCACCGCTGCTGCCCTTTATCGAAAGCAGATAAAACCTGATCCAAAAGTTCTATTAGCTATGGCTATTCCGGCTTTCTTTGGATCTGCAGTTGGAGCAGTTCTAGCATCCAGAATTCCAACTAGCAGCATGCGTCCAATGATTTTAGTTTTGCTGATCGCCGTTGCAATTTATACGTGGCTTAAGCCTGATCTTGGAAAATTAGAAAATTTGCGCCACATACCCAAGCAACGAATCCAAATAGGAGCGATCGCAGGTGCTGTGATTGGTTTTTACGATGGAATTTTTGGACCTGGCACTGGTTCATTTTTAATGCTGATCCTTGTTGCAACTTTGGGATATGCATTCATAACCGCATCTGCGATCGCAAAAGTTGTAAATGTGGCAACAAATGTTGGCGCATTAATTGTTTTTGGAATCAATGGCGCCGTTATTTGGCAGATCGGAATCATTATGGGCTGCGCCAATATCACTGGGGCAATTATTGGTTCTAGATTGGCTATACGAGGAGGCTCAACCTTAGTTCGTAAAGTCTTCTTACTTGTTACCGTTGTCTTAATTGTCAGAGTCGGAATTGCCACCTTCTAATTCTTCGCGTTACACTTGTTCTACAACTTAATAGAAAGAAGAAATCGATGGCACTAAAAGACTCAATAGCCGACTTAATTCGACCTACTGTAGAAAATGCAGGATTCTTTCTAGAAGATGTATTTACCAGCAACCCCGGCAATCATCGCATCGTTACTTGCATGATTGACAGCATTGCACCTATGAACCTGGATGAGATCACCGAGATCAGCCGAGAAATTTCTGCACTTTTGGATGGGTCACCATTATTTGATGAAGGCTTTACTCTAGAAGTTAGCTCTCCAGGTATTGAAAGAGCGCTCACATTGCCCAGACACTGGACAAAGAATTTAACCAGAATCATAAAAGTTTCACTCGCTGACGGTTCAGAGGTTTCCGGTCGCTTAACGGAATTTGATGAAGTTCGGGCGATCTTGATCGAAAATATTAAGGGACGAATGAAAACTCATGAAGTGAATTTTGCTGAGATAAAAAAAGCAAATGTTGAAATCGAGTTTAATCGCAAGGATGAGATCTAATGCATGTGGAGATGAGCGCTCTTATTGCGCTAACAACTGAGAAAGATATCAACTTAGAAAACCTCATCTATGGAATTGAAGTTGCTGTATTAGGTGCATATAACCAAAGCGAGACGGCTAAGCGCCATGCCCATGCCCACTTAGATCGTGAAACTGGAGAGATAACTATTTTAGTTCCCATTTTCGCAGAAGATGGATCTCGTGTAGGAGAAGAAGTCGATAGCCCTGATGGTTTCTCAAGAGTTGCAACTTCAACGGCGCGTCAGATAATTAAGTTAAAAATGCGTGAAACAAATGATGCTGAAATTGTTGGAGAGTTCACGGCTAATGTAGGAGATGTCATCTCTGGTGTTGTCCAACAAGGTAGAGATCCAAAAATGATTAACGTAAACCTAGGACGTGTTGAAGGTCGTATTCCTCCACAGGAACAAGTTCCTGGAGAGATTTATAATCACGGAGACCGCATTAAATGTTTTGTTGTAGAAGTTAAACAGGGATTGAAAGGGCCAGAGATTATGCTCTCTCGCTCACATCCGGCTTTAGTCAAACAACTTTTTGCATTTGAGGTTCCAGAAATTGGTGATCGTATTGTTGAAATCATGGCGGTAGCACGAGAGGCCGGACATAGAACAAAACTTGCAGTGAAAACACATCGCGCAGGAGTGAGTGCAAAAGGTTCTTTAATTGGACCACTCGGATCTCGTGCAAGGGCAGTGATGGATGAACTGCACGGTGAAAAAATTGACATAGTTGAATGGTCAGAAGATCCAGCAGAGTTCGTAGCTGCAGCACTAGCCCCAGCCAAGGTCTCTCAAGTCCAAATCACTGATCTGGCGACAAGAAGTGCCAAGGTAATAGTTCCGGACTATCAACTTTCATTAGCTATTGGCAAAGACGGACAAAATGCAAGATTGGCTGCGCGATTAACAGGTTGGCGCATCGATATACATCCTGATACCGATTCAACAGAAGGCTAAGGGCAGATTCTGGAATTGGCCATTGGTTTACGATCGCCAGGCCGGCCGCTGAATTAGCGCTAATTACGAGCGCATTATGAGAAGGAGTCATGAGTTGGATACCATTAGGCAGTTGGATCCCCACTCTCCTGTACGCAGCTGTATTTGCTGCCGCAAGAGAGAGAATCCTTCAGCAATGATTCGAGTGGTTTTGATTGATGGGGTAGTAACTCCAGAAATTAAAAGAGGCGCAGCAGGTAGGGGCGCTTGGCTCCATAAGAATTGTGCAGAAGTTGCGATAAATCGAGGTGCTTTTCGTTTTGCATTTAAGCAAGAGAAAGCAGTCGATGTATCGAAACTTCTGGATTTTCTTAAGAACAACCCGTAGTAATCACACAACAAGAATGGAAATGAAAGATATGAAACTCAAATGAGCTCGTTAGAACTATGAGGTCGTTCAACTAAGGCTTGCATTTGAGAAAATGCGGGCCAAGACAGGAGAAATGTGTCAAAGGTCCGCGTACATGAG
>CAIUSQ010000016.1 GCA_903901905.1 uncultured Actinomycetes bacterium | reverse complement strand
TCTTGTTTCTTAAGTTTTGGAGCATCACTTAACGCGACCACTACCCCATCAATTCGCGCCCTTGAATAGCCCTGGGTTATCAAATCGTTAAAGAGTTCAAGAAACTCTCCTTTTCGGGCTCTAATAACAGGTGCCAACACCTGAAACTTTGTTGTAGGAGGAAGCTCTAGAATCTGATCTACAATTTGTTGAGGCGATTGTCGAGTTACGGTTTTGCCACATATTGGACAATGTGGAGTACCAGCGCGTGCAAAGAGAAGTCGTAGATAGTCATAAACTTCCGTGATGGTTCCCACTGTTGAGCGAGGGTTTCTATTGGTAGATTTTTGATCGATAGAAACGGCTGGAGATAAACCCTCAATGAAATCAACATCTGGTTTGTCCATTTGGCCCAAAAATTGGCGAGCATAGGCCGAAAGAGATTCGACATAGCGTCGCTGGCCCTCGGCAAAGATTGTGTCGAATGCTAAAGATGATTTACCCGAACCAGATAATCCAGTGAAAACAACCAATGACTCTCTAGGCAGTTCAATCGAAACATTTTTAAGATTGTGTTCGCGAGCACCTCGTACGATCAACTTGTCGATGCTCACTTCACACTCCTGCTTCTTCCATCATTCGCAGTTCTTTTTTCAAGATCTTGATTTCATCGCGCAACCGAGCGGCGACTTCAAATTGAAGTTCACCTGCAGCGTTCTTCATCTGGTCAGTCAGAGAGCCTATCAACGCAATCAAATCCTTGCGCGGAAGCGAAATCGAATTCTCATCAAATAGACCTGAAACTGCCGTTTTCTTGAATGTTGACTTTTCATGAGCCAAAAGCTCTTCGGTATCTTCGCTCTCTCGATTTATTAAATCTGTAATATCAGCAATTTTTTTACGAAGCGGTTGAGGATCGACCCCACGTTCTAGATTGTACGCAACTTGTTTAGCTCTGCGTCGATTGGTCTCATCGATTGCTTTGGCCATGGATGCAGTTATGTTGTCGGCATACATATGTACTTCGCCGGAGACATTTCGTGCGGCGCGACCGATAGTTTGAATTAAGGATGTTGCAGAACGCAGGAAGCCTTCTTTATCGGCGTCGAGAATCGAGACAAGAGATACTTCGGGAAGATCCAAGCCTTCACGTAACAAGTTGATACCAATCAAGACATCGTATTCACCTGTTCTTAGTTCGCGAAGTAATTCCACTCTTCGCAATGTATCTACTTCCGAATGAAGATAGCGAACATTTACGCCCTTCTCTTGAAGATAATCAGTGAGATCTTCTGACATTTTTTTGGTTAAAGTTGTAACTAAGACACGTTCATTACGGGCTGCTCGAATGTTTATCTCCAGCAGAAGGTCATCAATTTGACCCTTGATTGGCTTAATCACGATTGCGGGATCAACCAAACCGGTTGGTCGAATAACCTGTTCAACCACATCGTTTTTAACTTTTTCTAATTCATACTTACCGGGTGTTGCAGATAGGTAGAGCTTCTGTCCTGTTCTTTCGATGAATTCTGGAAATTTGAGAGGCCTGTTATCTAGTGCGCTCGGAAGTCTGAAACCATGTTCGACCAAGGTTCTTTTTCTCGATGCATCGCCTTCGAACATAGCTCCCAATTGCGGAACAGTTACGTGGCTTTCATCGATTACTACTAGAAAATCCTCTGGAAAATAATCCAGCAAACAGTGTGGAGCAGAGCCTGCTGGACGATCATCTAAATGGCGAGAATAGTTTTCGATTCCACTACAAAAGCCAATTTGTTCCATCATCTCTATATCAAATGTTGTTCGCATGCGAAGTCGCTGAGCCTCAAGCAATTTGCCCTGCTTTTCAAGGAGATTTAATTGCACTTGGAGTTCGTCTTGAATATCACCTATTGCGCGCTTCATGGTTTCAGGTCCAGCTGCATAGTGAGTTGCGGGAAAAATATACATCTCTTGCTCATCGGCGATGATCTCACCGGTTAAGGGATGAAGTGTTGATATCTTCTCAATTTCATCTCCAAACATCTCAATACGAATGGCCAACTCTTCATACATCGGAATAATCTCGATTGTGTCACCCCGTACCCTGAAAGTTCCACGTTCAAAGGCCATGTCATTTCGTTTGTACTGAACATCAACAAATTTTCTTAGCAGGGAGTTGCGTTCAATTTCATCGCCAACCCGCAGGCGAACCATTCGATCTACATACTCCTGAGGTGTACCAAGACCGTAAATACAAGAAACTGTTGCTACAACAATGACATCTCGTCTGGTCAACAGTGAATTTGTAGCTGAGTGTCGTAGCCTTTCAACCTCTTCATTAACTGATGAATCCTTTTCAATGAATGTATCGGTTTGTGGAACGTAAGCCTCTGGTTGGTAATAGTCGTAATAGGAAACGAAGTATTCAACGGCGTTGTTTGGAAGGAGTTCTCGAAATTCGTTAGCTAACTGAGCAGCCAATGTCTTATTGGGTGCAAGCACTAAAGTTGGTCTTTGTAGCTTTTCAATCAGCCAAGCTGTAGTCGCTGATTTTCCAGTTCCAGTAGCACCTAGTAGCACGACATCTTGTTCACCAGCTTCTATCCGGCGAGTTATCTCTTTAATTGCCTCTGGTTGATCACCGGCGGGAACATAGTCACTAATCACCTGAAAGGGAGCAACTGAACGTTGCAGATCAGATACCGGGCGCATTTTCCTAGCCTACTTACAAAGTATCGTTGATGCTATCCCAGATGTTTTCAACTTGGCGCAGAAGTTCATCTTCATTTCCGTTATTTTCTATCAGAAAATCAGCGACCTCTTCGCGTTCAGGACGGGTGGCCTGCGCGGCTATTCGGGCATCGATCTCTGATTTTTGCATTCCCCTTGAACGCAACCTTTCAACTCTATTTTCATACTCGGACTCAACAGTAATAACCAGATCAAAACGATCTTGAGATTTTGTCTCAACTAATAATGGAATCTCATAAACCAGTACTTCGCTATCTTTTAAGGAAGAGACAGCAAACTCAAATTTCTTTCTCACAAAGGGGTGAATTATTGCTTCGAGTTTTGATTTTAAATCTGGATCTTTGAAAATTGATTCGGCTAATGCTTTACGGTTTATTTCACCATTGAGTAAAATTGAGTCTCCAAAAATACTTACTACTTCATCAAATCCCTTTGATCCGCGTTCAATAGCGTCTCGGGCAAGTTGATCGGCATCAATTACAAAGGCGCCTAGCTCGGCGAAATATTGAGCAGCCAAGGATTTGCCACTACCAATTCCCCCAGTTAAAGCAATCACTCGCATGCGCTAATCGTATCTTTTCTACTTGTAAAGATCGCAGATCTTGTATCTAATGATCGAAAATGAAAAAGGCCCAGCATGATCGCTAGGCCTCTTCCATTCAAACCAATTACTCGCTTTGGGTTGCTTCCTCTGGCGTGGCAGCTGCGTCAGCTACTTTTGCTTCAGCTTTTTGCTTTTTGTGTGCCATGAAGCGTTCCTTCGCAAGAGAGTATTGACCTTCCCACTCTTCGCGTTGGCTTTCATATCCCGGTTTCCACTCTTGAGTATCTGCGTCAAAGCCTTCTGGATAAATAAAGTTACCTGCAGCATCGTAGCGAGCAGACATTCCATATTGGGATGGATCGAATGCTTCAATTTCAATTTCGTGACCTTCATTGGCCTGCTTCAAAGACAAGGAAATACGACGACGCTCTAAATCAATATCAATGATCTTAACAAATAGTTCATCATCAACTTGAACAACTTGCTCTGGAATTTCAACATGGCGTTCTGCCAACTCTGATATATGTACAAGACCTTCGATTCCTTCATGGACACGAATAAATGCACCGTATGGAACAAGCTTTGTTACAACACCAGGGACAACCTGATTAATTGTGTGTGTGCTGGCAAATGCTTGCCATGGATCTTCTTGAGTTGCCTTAAGAGAAAGTGAAACACGTTCACGTTCGAAATCAACTTCCAGAACCTCAACAGTTACTTCATCGCCAACTTCTACAACTTCACCTGGATGATCGATGTGCTTCCAAGAAAGCTCTGAAACGTGCACGAGACCATCAACTCCACCAAGATCAACGAATGCACCAAAGTTTACAATTGATGAAATAACACCTGAGCGAACTTGTCCCTTTTCAAGTTGATTGAGAAACGTTGTGCGTGATTCAGATTGAGTCTGCTCTAAGAATGCGCGGCGAGAGAGAACAACGTTGTTACGGTTCTTATCAAGTTCAATGATTCGGGTTTCAACTTGCTTACCAATGTATGGGGTTAAATCACGAACACGTCGCATTTCTACTAGTGATGCTGGCAAGAAACCGCGAAGACCGATATCAACGATTAAGCCACCTTTAACAACTTCAATAACTGTTCCTATGACAACTTCGTCACGCTCTTTCTTACCTTCAATATCTCCCCATGCGCGTTCATACTGTGCGCGCTTCTTAGAAAGAATGAGGCGACCCTCTTTGTCTTCTTTTTGAAGGACAAGAGCTTCAATAATTTCACCGACTTTAACGATTGAATTTGGATCTGCATCATGGCGAATTGAAAGTTCACGGGCTGGAATTACACCCTCGGTCTTGTAACCGATGTCAACAAGTACTTCGTCTAGTCCTACTTGGACAACTGCTCCTGATACTAAGTCGCCGTCATTAAAATTTCTGATTGTGCCTTCGATTGCGGCAAGAAAATCTTCTGCTGATCCAATGTCGTTTACTGCGATTTGCGTAGTCAAGTGAGCTCCGTAGGGATAGAAAGTAGTAGTTCCCGCTTTCGCGGCTGAAGGGTAAGAGTAGGGTTTGCGCGCTCACCAGGGCAAATTCAGATACTTTTTTGAGCGTAATCGCTAGACTAAATTACGTTATGAATAGATATAGAGAGCTAATAGCTTTCCCACAAGTGATTCGGCTCGGTATCAGCGCCTTTCCAGCGCGTTTGGCCTACGGCATGATCGGCCTAGGCATATTTTTCAAGACTGAACAAGAGACCGGCTCTATTGCAGCAGCTGGTTTTGCAATTGGATTGAACTCACTTGCAGGAGCACTCACCGCAGGTCTTCGTGGCTCGGTGATGGATCGCTTTGGTCAAAAGTGGCCCATCCGTATTCTTGTGCCGATGTATTCACTTCTTATTGTTTTGCTTAACACAATGGAAACCCGTCAATCTATTTTAATTACGGCTTTCATCTTAGGAATCACAGCGCCACCCATCAATCTCTCTGTTCGCCCACTGTGGAAAGACATTGTTCCTGATTCATATTTGAGAACTGCTTATGCATTTGACTCTTCAATGATGAGTACAACTTCTGTAATCGGACCGGTTGTTATCACTGCACTTTCTCTCTCATCTAGGCCAGGACTTGGTTTAGCCACAGTGGCAGCCTTAATGTTGATAGGCGGAATTGCTCTTTCTCTCACTCCGGCTTCACGTGATTGGATTCCAGAAAAGAAGGAAAAAGGTCAGAAGGGTCTGTGGAGAGATCGAGCGATTCAATTACTAATGTTTGAAGGCTGCTTTATTGGTTTTGGATGGGGCGTCTTTGACGTTGCTGTACCTGCTTTTGCAACTCAGGAAGGTGTGCAACATAGAGTTGCTTGGATCTTTGCCGCCTTTGGTTTAGCAACAATAATTGGAGGATTGCTCGGCGGATTAGTTTCTAAGAATTTGGCTCCGCTACCTGCTTTGAGAAACACCTACTTAGCGTGGTTTTTAGCCTGTATCCCTATCGCGTTTACAAACCCTGATTGGACTATGGCTCTAGTTGGATCCTTTATTGGCTTGATAGGTGGAGCGGTGCAGGTTTTTTACTTTGAAGTTCTTGAAGCGGTGCGTCCTCAAGGCTCGCAAACTGCATCACTTGGTTGGATTTGGAGTGTTCAAGGATCCTTCATGGCAGTTGGCGCAGCAGTTGGCGGTGTTGTCTCTGAAGAGTTCTCACCACGTGTTGGTTTAGCAATGTTGCCTATTATGATTTTCTTTGGGTTCATTATTTTGACTGTCGGTAAAGGCAGATTGAGTACTACCAACGACGTTCCGACAGAAGAAGAAGATCTGCGTGCAATCAAAGATATATCAAATGAGGTTAAGTAGTTAGTGCGCGGCTTCGTGCCAGGTAAGACCCAAACCAGCATTGACATCTAAAGGCGCCTTGAGAGGGTATGCAGCTCCCATTTCTCGCCTTACCAAATCACTTATCTTTTCCTCTTCCCCTGCAACAACTTCTAGAATTAATTCATCGTGAATCTGCAACAACAATCGTGATTGCAACTTCTCCTTTTCAATTGCTTTTTGAACGTTGAGCATTGCTAATTTAATTATGTCTGCGGCAGAGCCTTGAATTGGTGCATTAAGTGCCATACGTTCTGCGACCTCACGGCGCTGACGATTATCATGCATCAAGTCCGGCAGATATCTGCGACGTCCCATAATGGTTTCGGTATATCCAACCTTGCGGGCATCTTCCACAACAGTCTTTAGGAAGTCACGGATACCGCCGAAGCGCTCAAAATATGTGTCCATCAACTGTTGGGCGGCAGTTGGCGAGATATCTAATTGAATAGCTAAACCATATGAAGAGAGGCCATAAGCAAGTCCATATGACATCGCCTTGATCTGTCGACGCATTTCTGGGTCTACTTCAGATTGTTTAACACCGAAGACAAGTCCAGCAACAGTTGCATGTAGATCTTCACCTGATGTAAATGCGGCTAACAATCTTTCATCATGGGATAAATGCGCCATGATGCGCATTTCAATCTGACTGTAATCGGCTGTGAGTAGACCAACATAACCTTTACTTACTGTGAAGCAATCTCGAATCTTTCGCCCTTCTTCGGTGCGCACTGGAATGTTTTGCAAGTTAGGCGCAGTTGAAGACAAGCGACCCGTTGCAGCAACGGTCTGCTGGAAATGCGTATGGATGCGACCATCTTTTGCAATTTCAGCAATTAGCCCCTCAACTGTTGTTCCTAGCTTCTTAGTTTCACGAATTCGAAGCAATGATGTAAGGACAGGGTGTCCACTTTTTTGATGGAGCCAATCAAGGCTTTCGGCATCTGTTGTATAGCCCGTCTTGATCTTTTTAGTCTTAGGTAATCCAAGTTCATCAAATAAAACAACCTGTAACTGCTTCGGAGAAGCCACATTGAACTCGTGTCCAACAGCCTCATGCGCCGCCTGTGTTTCACGTTTTACTTCACCTTCAAAGAAGGCGGCCAACTCATCTAAACCCTTCTTATTGACCGCTATTCCTATGGACTCCATACGTGCGAGAAGTTCGGCAACAGGCAACTCCATAGTCACAAAAAGATCCCAAAGATTTCGCTCTTTTAATTCGCGAGTTAATGAATCCCGCAAAGTAAAGACCGCACGAGCAGATGTCAAAAGCTCTTGTTCAACGGTTGCTTGATTAATCGCCGAGCCATCTCCCCATCGCTCTTGAATATCTTTAAGATCTTGAATTCGTACCCCTGGATTAACAAGGTATGCAGCCAGAGACGTATCAAAGCTAATCCCAGTTAAGCCGTTAATTCGAGCTAGCGACTTTGCATCATGAGCAATCTTTAACACATTTGTATCTGTTGCCCAATCCCCCATCGTCGATGAGTGAACCAAGAAAATATCATTTGCTGACAATGCAATGGCATAACGGTGTAGCGTCTGGTCTACTAATTGAAAGGCAATAGCGATTTCACCTGAGTGTTGTGCAATCTTTGCCGACGCCTCTTCAGGTGTTAGTACACCTTCTGCGATCTCTGTTGCAAATAATTCAAACTCAGGCTGGGCGGTCTTTGTACTAACTTTAAGTAAGATTGGCTTCATACGATCTTTTAGGGTCTTGAACTCTAATTTTTCAAAAAGTGGATTAGTTTTATTCTCATCAACACCGCTCCATGCCAGAGCATCAATACTTAACTCCAAGGGAACATTTGCGACCAACTGCGTTAATTCACGGTTTCGGATTACATCATTTATTGAATCGCGAAACGACTGACCTACCTTGCCACCTAACTTATCTATGTTGGCAATTAATTGATGAAGAGAGCCATACTCAACAATCCACTTAGCAGCTGTCTTTTCTCCAACACCAGGAACAGAAGGCAAGTTATCGCTTGGATCTCCGCGAAGTGCAGCAAAATCTGGATACTGTTCAGGAGACATCCCATATTTTTCTTGCACCGCCTCCGGGGTCATGCGCGTTAAGTCGCTGACACCGCGCTTTGGATAGAGCACTGTCGTCTTTTCATTAACCAACTGAAAAGAATCACGATCACCGGTACAGATAAATACTTCCGCATTCTCGCGCTCTGCTTGCTTAGTTATAGTTGCAATGATGTCATCTGCTTCAAAGCCTTCGACTTCAAATGTTGTGATTCCAAATGCACTCACTAGCTCATGTAGGTAGGACATCTGGGATCGAAACTCATCGGGTGTTTTCGCCCGATTGGCTTTGTACTCAGGATAGATTTCTGACCGAAATGTCGTGCGAGAAACATCGAATGCAACTGCCACATGTGTTGGCTTCTCAGAGCTGAGCAAGGAGAGCAACATCGTTGCAAAGCCATAAATGGCGTTTGTGTGCTGACCGGTGGCTGTGGTGAAGTTTTCAGCAGGCAAGGCGAAAAATGCTCGATAGGCCATGGAGTGTCCATCAATTAAAAGAACTTTCTTATTAATCTCACTTTTGCCAGCCATGGCACCAATCCTAGATAACAAGTTATGATTGGCTCATGACGCAACAAGATTTACTTGCAATAATTAAAGAACGTGGCAATGGCGATCTTGGTACGAAGATGGGTATTGAGATTATTGAAGCCTCGGCCCAGCGCCTTGTTGCAACTATGCCGGTGGAAGGAAACACTCAGCCGGCTGGACTACTCCATGGCGGAGCAAGCGTCGTATTGGCGGAATCTCTTGGGTCGATCGGTGCGCAGATTCATGCAGGAGCTAATCGCCGAGTAGTCGGCGTTGATATCAATGCCACTCATCACCGTCCGGCTCGATCTGGCCTTGTTACAGCAGTTGCAACACCGATTTCACTTGGTAAAACCCTATGCTCCTATGAAATTGTTATAACAAATGAGGCTGGGGAAAGAACCTGCACGGCTCGCATCACCTGCCTGATCCTTGCCGAGGTCTAGGTCCGTTAGTTAAGGTTAGCGGCCTAGGCTCAATTAAAAGCCTGATGCATCTGCATCACATTGCACTGATAACAGATTTGGAGCGCGACTTGAATTTTGCAATTAAAAAGATCAGCGCCCGTTTGATTCTTTCGACTATCGCAATGTTAAGTGCAACAACAGGAATCTCTTTAATCGCCACACCTGCGCACGCAACCGAAACTCCAACAAAACTCTACGGTGTTGTTACCGGTTCTACCGAACAACCTCTTGAAGGAGTCGGTATTTCAATCGCAGGCCCAGAGGGATTTAGTGCAGATGTAACAACGGACGCTCTTGGAGCATGGGAAGTACTTATTCCAACAAAGGGAACATACAGCGCAACTATTAATGAAGGTGATCTTCCTTCAGGACAGGCGCTGACTGATCCAACAAAGGGAACTGCTAAGGCAAACGTATTTATGTTGGGTGTCGAGCTGCGGATTCTCTTTCCTATTGGACCTGGGGTTGAAAAGGCCACGATGTTGGAGCGTTCGGCTCAATTAACAGTAGATGGATTAATTCTGGGTCTAATCATCGCTTTGGCCGCACTCGGACTTAACCTTATTTTTGGAACAACGGGGTTAACAAATTTTGCCCATGGTGAGATCTTAACTTTTGCCGGACTTCTTACCTATTACTTCAGTGCGATAGCAAAACTCCCCGTAATTATTGCTGCGCCGATCGCAGTTGTCCTCAGTGCCTTTATCTCTGGATTCTTGCAGGACAGATACCTGTGGAAACCTCTTCGAAGGCGTGGCACCGGTTTAATCGCCATGCTCGTTGTCTCAATCGGCTTTGCAATCTTTTTACGTTACTTCTTCCTTTTCCTCTTCGGTGGAGACACAAGGCAACTTCCACAGTACGCAGGACAGGCTGGATTAGAGCTTGGATTGGTAAACATCACACCAAAATCAATTCTAACAACGGTCATTGGAATCGGATTTATCGTATTTGCAACGCTTTGGCTTCTTCGTACCCGCATGGGCAAAGCAAGTCGAGCAGTAGCTGATAACCCAGCCTTAGCATCAGCTTCCGGAATCGATGTTCAAAAAGTAATCCAGGCAGTTTGGATCTTGGGTGCAGCACTTGCCGGTTATGCAGGAGTTATCGTGACTGTCAACCAAGGGGTTAGCTTCCTTATGGGTCAGGACATGCTGCTACTTATATTTGCAGCAGTTACATTGGGTGGGTTGGGCACAGCAAACGGCGCTCTTGTTGGTTCTTTAATCATTGGACTTTTTGTACAGCTTTCGACGCTCTTTATCCCAACAGAGTTAAAGTATGTGGGCGCCTTGATCGTTCTTATCTTGATTTTGATCGTTCGCCCACAAGGAATATTGGGTAGAAAAGAGAGGATCGGATAAATGGACATTCTCTTTATTATTCAGCAAACCCTGAGTGCAACTCTTGGAGTCAATGCGATCATCTTCGCACTTGCTGCTATTGGTTTGAACATGCACTTTGGTTACACAGGTCTTCTTAACTTTGGCCAGGCTGGCTTTTTGGCAATTGGTGCCTATAGCGTGGCTGTACCTGTTATTACATTTGGGCTTTCACTATGGCTCGCACTTTTGATTGGTATTTTCAACTCTATTCTCTTTGCACTTCTTTTGGGAGTCCCTACCTTAAGATTGCGAGCCGACTATCTTGCGATCGTTACGATCGCAGCGGCCGAAATCGTTCGCCAAATTGCACGCTCTGCAACATTTAATGGCTCTCTGGGTGGCTCTGATGGAATCACTGGAAAATTTGGTAAAGAGTTCTTCGACCTCAATCCATTCAAGCAAGGGCTTACAACTCCCATTCTCCGCTTTAACGGAAATGATCTATGGGTTGTTATTACTGGTTGGATTCTCGTAGCACTGATTACTTTCGTTATGTGGGTCATGGTCAACTCCCCATGGGGCCGCGTTATGCGGGCAATCCGTGAAGATGAAGATGCTGTTCGCTCGCTTGGCAAGAACGTTTATCTATACAAAATGCAGTCGCTAATCATTGGTGGTGTCATCGGATCTATAGCAGGATTCGTCTACGCACTTTCACGTCAATCAGTGCAGCCCGATAACTATGGAACAGCGCTGACGTTCTTTGCCTACACAGTTCTTATTCTTGGAGGAGCCGCCAGAGTATTTGCCCCAATAGTTGGAGCCATGATTTTCTGGTTCTTGATTGTATTTATTGAGCAGGTTCTTCGAGCTGGCGTAACTTCAAACATAATTCCAGATTGGCTCATTGGAGTTAACCAAGTCGGTCAGATTCGATTCATGCTCATGGGTCTTGGATTGATGTTGCTGATGATCTTTAGACCACAAGGAATATTTGGCGATAAGAAGGAGTTGGCACTTGATGCAAAAGCATAACTCCGGGGCAGACTTTGCCTTGACTACATCCCAGACGCCTGGATCATCTAAACCAGATCCAATATTAATTGCAGATAAAATAACGCGTCAGTTCGGTGGCTTGACTGCCGTCAATGTTGATCATGTTGAGATTCAACGTGGATCTATCACCGCACTTATCGGCCCAAATGGCGCCGGCAAAACAACATTTTTTAATCTGCTGACAGGTTATGACTCTCCAAACTCGGGCACATGGAGTTTTAATGGCAAGGCTCTCAACGGCATTCCACCACATAAAGTCGCACGACTTGGAATGGTAAGAACTTTTCAGTTAACTAAGGCTCTATATCGCTTAACTGTTATAGAAAACATGTTGCTCGGAGCTAGAGCACAAAAAGGTGAATCCGTGCTGCGCTCAGTTTTTCCTTGGATCTGGCGTTCTCAAGAGGCTGCAATCCGTGTGAAGGCAGTATCTATTCTCACAAACTTTAAACTTTTGGAAAAGCAAGATGACTTTGCTGCCGCACTTTCTGGCGGACAGAGAAAACTTCTTGAAATGGCAAGAGCGCTGATGGTTGAGCCAGAGATGGTGATGCTTGATGAGCCAATGGCCGGTGTAAACCCTGCACTGAAGCAATCTCTCTTGGAACATATCAAAGAGCTGCGTAATGAAGGAAAGACAGTCCTGTTCGTTGAGCATGATATGGATATGGTTCATGAGATTAGCGACTGGGTAATTGTTATGGCACAGGGTCAGATTATTGCCGAGGGAACACCAGCAACTGTCATGGGAAATACACAGGTGATTGAAGCCTACTTGGGCGCTCATCACGATACCGATTTAACGAGTGAGGGAGCCTAAACCATGGAATCGATGACTAACACTCCACTAGTTTCGGCAAAAGATTTAGTTGCTGGATATCTTCCTGGTATAAATATTCTCAATGGTTGTAATTTATATGCAAATAAGGGTGAGCTCGTAGGAATCATTGGGCCCAACGGAGCAGGTAAATCAACGTTGCTCAAAGCCTTATTTGGTCTTGTCAAAATACGTGAAGGACAAGTGACCCTTTCTGGTGAAGAGATAACTAATATGAGAGCAGACCAGTTGGTTGCCATGGGTATTGGCTTTGTTCCACAGAGTAATAACGTCTTCCCCTCCCTAACGATTGAAGAGAACTTGCAGATGGGTGCATTTCAATCGCCTAATAAGTTCTCAGAGCGCTTTGACTTTGTAACCGAACTCTTTCCAACTCTTGGTACTCGCCGTAAGCAACGTGCTGGATCTTTATCTGGCGGAGAGCGTCAGATGGTGGCTATGGGCCGAGCGTTAATGATGAATCCATCTGTGCTGCTGCTTGATGAACCAAGTGCTGGTCTCTCCCCAGCTTTGCAGGACGAAGTATTTGTCCGTGTGCGTGAAATTAACAAAATCGGTGTAACAGTAATCATGGTCGAGCAAAATGCGCGTAGATGCTTACAGATCGTTGATCGAGGATATGTTCTAGATCAAGGTAAGAATGCCTACGAAGGCACTGGAAAATCACTTTCAACTGATCCTAAAGTTATTGAACTGTATCTAGGAACACTAGCCAAGAAGTAACTGGTACTTATTATTTAAACACTTTAAACATAAGAATGGCCCGCCGAAAAACCGGCGGGCCATTCTTATTACTTATTTAGCTAATTACTCGCCCGCTGGCACATCACCAGAGATGAACTCTGCTGGTAGTGCTACGTACTTGTCATTTGCTTCGTAAACATACACACCCATAGTTGCGTATGAAGGATCGCCATTGTCAGCGAACTCAATTGGACCAGATACACCGTCATAGTCGATGTCTGTTCCTTCTGCAATGAGAGCCTTACAATCAGCAAAGGTTGTGCACTTTGTGCCATCCTTTGAGACAGATACGAGGTTGTCACGGATGGTTGCACCATCTGTTGCTCCACCTTGCTCTGCTGCAAGTGCGATCAAAACTACTGCATCGTATGACTCTGCAGCATATGAGAAGTCTGTCAAAGCTGGATCTACTGAAAGTAGACGGTTCTGAAGATCTCCATCAGCAAAAACTCCAGGCAGTGTTGCCTTAACGCCCTTCATAATTCCTGCAGGTAGATCCTTATAAGCACCGCTTGAAAGGTTTCCGTCTACTAGGTATGTCTTAACCTTATTAGGTCCGATTCCCTGCTTGATAAGCTCAGTGAAAATCTTTACTGTCTCATCAAAACCGATAATCGCAATTGCATCTGGCTTTGCAGCCTTTGCCTTTGCAACATCAGCTGAGAAGTCTGAAGCCTGTGGGTTGTAAACAATGTTTGTTGATGTTCCGGTAAATGCAGCCATTGCGTACTTAGCAAGACCATTTCCGTATGCATCATCAAGGTTTAGGATTGCGACATTCTTTGCGCCTTCCTTGGCCATCAACTGACCAAGAACTGCTCCCTGGAAAGTATCTGAAGGAGCTGAACGGAAGTAGTAACCGTCATCTGCATAGTTTGTGAAATCTGGTGATGTGTTTGCTGGTGAGAAGTGGACGATTCCAGCGCCAGCAATCTTATCGATTACTGTGAATGAAACTCCAGATGATGCTGCACCAACAATTGCACTTACGCCTGCTGAGATATGTGAGTCAGCAGTCTGTTGTGCGATGTCAGTACTTGTATCTCCTGAGTCGCCACGAATGTGCTCAATGTTTTCTCCAAGAACTCCACCTGCGGCGTTGATATCAGCAACAGCTAGATCAACTCCTGCAAACTCTGGTGGCCCAAGGAATGCAAGGCTTCCTGTCTCAGGCAATAAAGAACCAATCTT
>CAIUSQ010000015.1 GCA_903901905.1 uncultured Actinomycetes bacterium | reverse complement strand
GGTGCCACCCATGCCTAAACCAATACACATTGTTGTAATTCCATATCGAACCTCTGGCTTTTCTTCGAAAGTGCGCGCGAGATTAAGCATCAATCGAACTCCTGAAGAGGCCAGTGGGTGACCAACAGCGATCGCGCCACCATATGGATTTACCCGAGGATCATCATCGGCAATTCCGAAGTGATCCAAAAACGCAATGACCTGAACTGCAAATGCTTCATTAACTTCAAATGCACCAATATCTTCAATCTTTAACCCTGCCTGTTTTAACGCTTTAAGTGTGGCGGGAACTGGTCCATAACCCATGATTTCTGGCTCAACACCTACGAATGCAAAAGTAACAAGTTTTGCTTTAATTGTGAGGCCAAGCTCTAATGCTTTTTCTTCGCTAGCAAGTAGCGCTGCTGTTGCACCATCGTTTAGCCCTGAAGAGTTACCAGGTGTAACGCGTCCAGCTGGTCGAAACGGAGTTTTCAGTCCAGCTAAGCCCTCCATTGTTGTTTGAGGACGAGGTGGTTCATCGACTGTTGCAACGCCCCAACCGAGTTCAGCATTTCTTGCTGCAGTTGGAATCAAATCTCTCTGAATCTTTCCCTCGCTGTAGGCCTTTGCAGTTTTGATCTGAGAGTTAAGTGCGTATTGATCTGCGCGTTGTTTTGTTAACTGTGGGAAACGATCGTGCAAACGCTCAGCGGTTGCACCCATTGCAAGTGCATCTTGTTCAACAATTCTTTCAGCTAAATATCGAGGATTAGGATCTAGACCTTCGCCAATTGGGTGGTTACCCATGTGCTCGACTCCGCCAGCAATTGCTAACTCATTAGTTCCCATTGCAATTGCACCTGCAATAGTTGTTACTGCAGTCATCGCACCAGCGCACCACCTATCAATTGAATATCCGGGAACTGTGTTTGGAAGACCTGAAAGTAGCGCGGTGCTTCGACCAATGTTCATACCTTGATCACCGGTCTGAGTTGCTGCAGCAATTGCAACATCTTCAATTGTTGAACGATCTACTTTGGGATTGCGATCTAGCAAACCACGGATTGCTCTAACCATTAAGTCGTCAGCTCTCGTTCCGGCGAACATTCCGCCGGCCTTACCAAATGGTGTACGAACGGCATCAACGAGGACAACGGTGCGAGTCATGAAATTTCCCTTGTTAGCGGTATAGGGAAGATGTTACTCGTGAGTAAGGTCTCTGGACAATGCCAAATCAACTAGGTCGGGTGGAGTAAATCACTCCGGGCTTACAGGTTCTTCTTCTACAGGAGCCGGAACTGCCTCTTTTTCCAACAGGGCCTCAGATATCGCCTGTCCTACCAAGTTAACCTGCCATGAGCGAGCACCGAGAAAAAGAAGCTGTGTTTGAACAGCCTGCACCTGTAAATTTTCAGTCGATCCTGCAGGAGGGCTCCAGCAAATTCGACGAACAAATTCTGGCGTAATTAAATTTTCTATAGGAATATTGTTTTCTTCAGATATCTTTTCAAGGCCTACACGGGCATGTGAAAGAGGGGCATATTTTTCAGGGAATTTATCTCGCCATAATTTAATCGGCGGCAAGGTATCTGCATTTGTCCGCATTTGTGGCCATTCTTGTTCTGGCAGTGCAACAGCCGATGCGATGCTTTCAAGCCATAAAGGTAAGTTCTCTAACCAACGAGCACGCAGCCCTAATGGCCGCAATGCTTTTTCAAACTCTTTCTTATTCGTTGGTGCCGCGATGGCTAACTCAACAATTGCGTTGTCATTGAGAAGTTTGCCTTGTGCGATATCGCTTTGACTTGCAATCTTGTCGCGCGCAATCCATAAAGATCGAATAATTGCTAATTGATCTCTTCGCTTAATCTTGTGCATTCCAGAGGTTCTTCGCCATGGATCAACTCGTGGAGCTGGGGGAGGTGCGGCCAAAATTGAGGCGAACTCTTCTAAAGCCCATGGAAGTTTTTTGCTCTCCAATAACATTTGATACATGCGATCTCGCAGTTCAACCAAAAGTTCAACATCTAGCGCCGCATATGTCAGCCAATTCGCAGGAAGCGGACGTACTGACCAATCAGCGGCACTGTGCTCTTTAGCTAAGGAGACACCCATCAAAGATTCGAGAAGTGGTCCTAATCCAACCCGTGGCAACCCTGCAATTCTGCCCGCAAGTTCGGTATCAAATAATCTAGTTGGGTTGATTCCAATTTCACGAAGACAGGGAAGATCTTGAGTACTGGCATGCAAAATTACTTCATCTGTATTTAGTAGATCATTTAATTTCAAAATTATGGGGTGGTTAATTCCAAATGGAATGGGATCTATGAGGTGAAGGCCGCCACCATTTCTTTTTATCTGAATTAAATAGGCTCGAGCGCTATATCTAAATCCTGAGGCTCGCTCAGCATCAACAGCAAAGGCTCCACTTCCAAGGCGCAGTTCTTTAATCGCGCTCTCAAGAGCTGAGTCAGTATCTATGGGTTCAGGTGTGCCGCCAGCAGGGGCGAGTAATGGAACCGCAACAATCTCTTCACTCATATTTAGTTGCGGCGATTAGATGTAATCGCAGAGACTCCTTCAGGAATTGGAGGCAATCCCGCTACTTCGCAGATTAATTTGCACCAGCTTTCGATGTGATCGAGAATTAAACTCGGAGCACTCACTATCGGTGTCCATGAAGCACGGATCTCTATCTCTGCTTCATTTTTACGCGGTGATAATTTTCCAAAGGAGGCACTAGTTACTCGAGTAACTGTGCCACTGGGGGAGTTATAGGAACAACCATTGTTGTCGAGAGATTCAAGAAACCAACTCCAGCCAACTTCAGGAAGTAGTGGATCCTCTTGCATAATGGGATCAACATCGGCGCTGACAAATGTCACGCATCTAAATTCGCCATCCCATGTTGCTTGTCCGCCAGGTTCATGCAATAAAACAAAACGACCATTCGCAATTTCATCTTCTTTTTCGCCGAGTAATCCATTAGAAACATCGGCAGAAAAAGCAAATGAATATGTTGCTAACTTTTGTGGTGCAGGTACCTCTGTGAGCATTACTTCAGATCGTGGTGTAAAGGTGCGAAGCTGATCGATTAATCGCTCAAACCCATTCGCATCCATGTTCTAAGGATAAAGATTATCAATAGGTTTTCATGGGAGGCGGGGCGGTAGGCTTTGACAATGGCATCGTTATTAGCGCTTCTCTCTAGTGCGTTATGGGGATCGGCCGATTTTTTCGCCGGTCGAATGAGTAAGAAGCATCATCCCTTTGCAGTCTTGGGCTTTTCGCAGGTGATTGGATTATTTGTTGGATTATTGATCCTTGTAATCTCCGGTAATTGGCAGGGAAAAGTATTTGGTTTTGATGGTTATTTAATACCAGGTGCCTTGGCAGGTTTAGCTGGATACATTGGACTTGCATGTTTATATGAAGGATTATCCACTGGACGAATGGGAGTTGTTGCACCAATAAGTTCGATGAGTGCAGTTGTGCCTCTTGCATATGCATTAGCAACTGGGGATGCACTTTCAACATTGGCCTCTATTGGCGTGTTCATCGCACTAATTGGTGTGTTTTGCGCAAGTGGACCAGAGCTATCTCAAGGGATGCCGATCAAACCTTTGTTACTTGCGTTAGGTGCAGCTGCAGGTTTTGGACTTTCACTTACTTTCATAGCCGTAGGTTCCGAATCAAGTGCATTATTAACGATGGTTTCAATGCGCGGCGCAACTTTCTTCGTAACGATTTCGATTGCATTGAAATTTAGAACCACTGGTAAATTTGGAAGAAAAGATCTACCTCTCTTGATTTTCATCGGAGCGGCGGATTTCTTGGCTAATCTATTGCTCGGAGTTGCCACTACAAAGGGGTTAGTTTCAGTCGCGATGGTGTTTGGCTCTCTTTATCCGATTGCGACAGCTTTATTGGCCTTTAAGTTTCTTAATGAGCGCCTACATAAGGTTCAATACGTCGGGATTGCATTAGCAGTTAGTGGCGTATCTCTGATCTCGGCTTTTTAGAAGTTGATAAAAGAATCCTCTAGTTAGTAGCCGAATAGAACTGCGTGTCATCAATCTGTTTCATTTGTACATTCTTAAAATTGGATAAAAGAAATTGCCAATCCACAATGTTCTCACCGCCAGTTACCTGGGTCAGACTCAGTTCAAGTTGGTCAATTTTTCCACTATTGACTAGATCCATAATCATTTCTGGTCCGCCTTCAATAAGAATATTCTCACCAAAGAGTTCGCGGGCCTTGTTAACTGCTTCACCAGGCGAGCAATTCCATAACTGCGCAATAGGATTTTCCGCAACCGGATTGATTGAACCCCGCGAACAGACTATAAGTGGCGCAGGTGTGCGTTTGTAAGGCTCCCTGCGAGCGGTATTTCCGCCAATAATGATGACATCCACTCCACGTCGACGATTCAAAAAAATTGCACGATCTGTTTTCGAGGTGATATTTGCCGAACTAGCATTCTTTGTTGTGGAGCCATCTTGGCCGACCACCAAAGTTGCAACCGTACTCATTGGATAAGTATCACCTAACCGGGGCTCCTCTGGCAGAGATGCGAATGGAAACTAATGAAAGCCAGTTGAACTTGCAGGCCTGTCGGAGTTAGCCTTATCTATATGGTGAGCGATAACAATAAGGTCCTATTCATCACCAATGATTTTGGCCCGAGGGCTGGGGGTATTGAAACCTTTATCATCGGACTTATCGAACGAAGAGCATTTGCAAGCACGATTGTTTACACATCGGCCCAGGAAAACTCCCAAGAATATGATGCCAACTGGGAAAGAAAGTTCGGCGTAAAAGTTATTAGAGACTCATCGAAAATCTTATTGCCAACTCCAAAGGTAGCCCGCAGAGTTTCAAAGTTAGTAAAAACTGAAAACATTAAAACTGTGGCCTTTGGTGCAGCTGCTCCGCTAGGACTACTAGCTCGTTCAATCAAACGTGCTGGTGTACTCCGAATAGTTGCTCTAACTCATGGGCATGAAGTTTGGTGGGCAAGGGTATTTCCTTTCAATTTACTTATACGCAGAATTGGCAAGGGGGTTGATTCACTTACTTATTTAGGTGATTACACCCATCAAATAATCTCTCGTGCATTGGATCAGAAAGCAAAATTGGCTATGGTAAAAATCGCTCCAGGTATCGATACTGAGCATTTTTCTCCTCGAAATTCCAAAGAACTGCGCGAATACCTCAATCTTGCAGAAAAGAAAGTAATTGTCTGTGTTGCCCGGTTAGTTCATCGCAAGGGTCAAGATCGCTTAATTGAAGCGATGCCAGAAATCTTGAGCTCCGTTCCGAACGCTCACCTTCTTATCGTTGGTGAAGGTCCTTATCGTCAACATTTAGTAAAAAAAGTGAATCAGTTGAAGATTAAAGATGATGTAACTTTTGTTGGACGCATTGGTTATGAACAACTTCCAGAGTACATATGCGTTGGAGATCTTTTTGCAATGCCATCTCGATCACGCTTTTGGGGTTTAGAGGTTGAAGGCTTAGGAATTTCTTATTTGGAAGCAAGTGCTTGCGGGCTTCCAGTAATTGCAGGTGCATCGGGAGGTGCTCCAGATGCAGTTGATCCAGGCAAAAGCGGTGTAGTTGTAAACGGCGTTGATGATGTCGCAATAGCAAAAGCTGTCATTAGTTTCTTGAACGATCCTGAGACCTCCAAAACTATGGGTGGATATGGTCGTAAATGGGTCGTTGAAAAATGGAGATGGGAGATCTGGTCAGAGGCCTTTGAGCAATTACTTAAGAAGTAATCCATTTTCGCGGGCAAAATTGATTGCACTGATTCGGTTATCAACATTTAGTTTTCTAAAAATTGAAGTTATATGAGATTTGATGGTCGATTGACTAAGAAATAGTTGTTGAGCAATCTCTTGATTACTTAAACCAAGAGAGATTTTCATCAGCACATCAATTTCTCTGGCCGTTAGAATTGGATCAGAAGATGTGGCAAGTGCAGGTAACCCTTTTGCAGAAAAGCCGTGGGGTGAAGAGATGCAGTGCTCAATTGCCGAGACTATTTCAGAAACTGGGGAAGTTTTTACTACAAAGCTGTTTGCGCCTGATTTCATCGCAGCGACTACAAATTCAGGACCAGAATTAAGGGTGAGTATTACTATCCCTATCTCTTTAGAAACTGATCGAATCCACTGGATAATTTCAAATCCAGATCCATCCGGCAGATTAAGGTCAACTACAACAACATCAGGATTAGTGTGTGCTATTTGCGCTATTGCCTCGGCTACTGTTGCTGCGGAGGCAACTACTTCTAAATTAGCCTGTGTGAATGCACTGAATAAACCTTCACGAACAACTGCATGATCATCGACTATTAGTACTCGTATCATTTTTGTCCAATGGGATGTGTATCGCTATCTTGGTCCCATTCTGATCCGATTCAATAAGGGTTTCCCCACTCAAGACATGAACTCTCTCTTTTATGCCTAAGAGACCAAAAGAACCTTCTATTTCTTTTGCGCCACCAATACCATTATCTGCAATAGTAATTGATAGGAAAGTCGCTTTAGAATGTTGAATTACGTTACGTAAGACTTCATTGAATATCTGAGTTAATTGATAGGAGAAATCAGGTGTTGATAGACCTTGATTAGGGGAAAGGTTTCTCAGTCGATGAATTTCAATCCGAACCTTCTCTATTTCTTCTGAAATTGCAAATCTAATCACTCTAAGTTCTTTTCGGGTTTTCGGGTCCTTACTATGAGAAATAGCATTATCAATGGAAAAGCCCAGGCCAACTAAGTCCTGGGCTATTCCGTCATGTAACTCTTGAGCAAGAGTTACAAACTCATCTTTCACGTTGCAAATAATGCTTCTATCTCTTTAGCAAACTCCTTCGCAACGACATGTCGTTTCACGGATAGTTTTGCAGTCAAATGTCCGCCAGCGATCGTGAAATCGGTTGACAAGATTGTGAACTTTCGAATTGATTCGGCTCGGCTAACAGCCTTGTTTGCTTCATCGACTGCAGTTTGGATCGCTGAAACAAGATCTGGATCATTGACCAAATCGGCGATTGTTGCTCCATCCTTTTTATTATTTGCAATCCAGCTCTTAATGGCATCTGGATCAATTGTTACCAATGCTGCGATAAACGGTTGATTATCACCAACGACCAAGCACTGGCTCACAAGTGGATGAGCACGAAGTCGGTCTTCAAGAACTGCAGGGGCGACATTCTTTCCACCGGCTGTAACGATGATCTCTTTCTTGCGCCCAACGATGTACAGGAATCCTTCATCATCTAGTTTTCCTAGATCACCGGTCTGAAACCAACGCTCGGAGGTAAATACTTCAGCATTTGCTGCATCATTTTGCCAATAGCCATCCATAACAATTGGACCACGAATTAAAACTTCACCGTCTTCTGCAATCTTTATTGAAGTACCAGGAATAGGTCGTCCCACAGAACCAACACGGTGTGCGCCATACAAATTCAAAGTCGCCCCTGCTGTTGTCTCAGTTAATCCATACCCTTCCAGAATCGTTACGCCTATACCGCGGTAGAAGTGTCCCAACCGTGTACCAAGTGGTGCGCCACCGGAAATAGCTGCTTCAACCTTTCCACCCATGCCATGTCTGATCTTGCTGTAAACCAGTTTGTCAAAGAGGCCATGCTTTAATTTTAGAATTGGAGAAACAGATTTTTTATCAAGGGCCTCTGAATAAGCAATCGCAACTGCGGCTGCTTTTCTAAAGATATTTCCTTTTCCTGCTGCCTCTGCTTTTGCTTCGGCGCCGTTATAAATCTTTTCAAAGATACGAGGAACAGCAAGCACGAAGGTTGGCTTAAATGATGCAAGGTCCATAGGCAATCTGCCGACAGGATCACTGCAGTGAGCCAAGTGCAGACCTGCAGTAATTGATCCAATCTGAACCATTCGACCAAAGACGTGTGCAACTGGAAGGAAAAGAAGTGTGGAGCCACCAGGTTTTAGGAAGAGCTCACTTGCACCTTGTACGACGTTTCCACACTCCGAGTGGAAATTTCCGTGAGTTAACTGGACACCTTTTGGTTTGCCAGTGGTTCCAGATGTATAGATTAAAGTTGCAACAGTCTTTGGAACAAGTGCGTTACGGCGACGATCGACTTCTTCATCGCTAATGTTTTTTCCAGCCTCTTTTAAGACTGCAAGAACATCATCAGTCATGGCCCAAACATTCTTTGTATGTGAAGGCAATACAGTCTGTACTAATTCACGCAAAGCTGGCGTTTCTACAATGATTGCAACTGAATGAGAGTCATTGAGAATCCAATCGATCTGTTCGGCAGAAGAGGTATCAAAAATTGGAACGACTACACCGCCTGCAAACCATGTTGCAAAATCTAAAATCGTCCACTCATATCGAGTACGAGCCATAATCGCTACGCGATCACCAATCTGAATACCACTAGCGATTAATCCCTTAGCGGTTGCTCGAATCTCTTCTTCAACCTCTTTTGCAGTAACGGGTTGCCATCCCTCACCAAGTGGTCGGGACATTGTTATGCGCTCTGGCTCAAACCATGCGCGTTCAGTGATTAGATTTGTGAGATTTCCTGCAGCAGAGGCAGGAACAAGTGCTGGGACGGTGATTTCATTCATGGGAGAACGCTAGCGTGGCAGATGAGAAAAGGGGAAGAGGGTAGCCTTCTCCCATGAGCGAATTCAGTCAATCCACAGTCATCATTGAGGCACCAATTTCAGATATCCAGAAGACCATGGCAGAGCTAGACAAGTATCCTGAGTGGTCATCGCAGATTAAATCTGCTGAGAGCCTCGAAACAGATGATCAAGGTCGCATCACAAAAATTAAGATGAGTATCGATGCAGGAATGATGAAAGATCGCGTCGTTTTGGATTACGACTGGAGCCAAGCGCCAGAAAAGATAATCTTTTCACTAGATGAGGCAGACCTACTGACCAGTATGGATGGCGCTTATACATTCAAGAGCATTGATTCTGATACTACAGAAGTTACTTATGAGTTAGGCGTCTCGCTTTCTATGTCTATTCCAGAGATGATGCGAAAGAAAGCTGAGAAGGCGACAATCGATGCCGCGCTGGCTCAACTTAAAACACATCTAGAGAGTTAAATTCGTGGGCTTATCGATTGGCATCGATGTCGGTGGAACGAAAGTTCTCGGCGGTGTTGTCGATGAAAACGGAGCGGTGCTGGCACGTGCCAGGAAAGATACACCGCGTCAAGGTGGGAAAGCATTAACTCAAACAATTGCTGAAACAGTAAAAGAGTTAATGGCTAAACATAAAGTTATTAGCGTGGGAGTTGGCGCAGCTGGAATTGTATCCTCCGATAGAAAAACAATGTTGGCAACACCTAATATTGCAGACTGGAACGATGTAGACCTTGATTTTGAATTGAAATCATTGATCGGTTTACCTGTTGTTATTGAAAACGATGCAAACGCTGCTGCATGGGGAGAGGCAAAGTTTGGTGCTGGTCGCAAGCAAAATCACATAATGATGTTGACCGTTGGTACAGGAATTGGTGGCGGAATCGTTGTCGATGGTCAGATCTATAGAGGCGCCTATGGTTCTGCTGCTGAATTTGGCCATATGCGAGTTGTACCTAAAGGCCAAATCTGTGGATGTGGTGCACGTGGATGTTTCGAACAATATGCATCTGGTAATGCTTTGCTTAGACATGCTCGTGAAGCAGTTAATGCACGCCCTGAAGCGGCAAGAAATCTTTTGTCACGAGGCGATGGAACTGTTGCCGGTTTAACCGGGCCGATCGTTACTCAAGCCGCACAAGAGGGCGATCCGGTTGCACTTGCAGCCTTTAATACAACTGGTCAATGGCTTGGAGCCGGGATAGCTTCTCTTGTAGTTTTATTGGATCCAGCATGTGTTGTTATTGGTGGAGGAGTTATCGATGCTGGAGAGATTTTACTAGCGCCAACGCGTGAATCACTTGAACGAGAAATGCCCTATTCTGGTAAGCACCCTTATCCATTGTTGATTGCAGCAGAGTTAGGTAACGATGCGGGGTTAGTGGGAGTTGCAGATTTAGCCCGAGGATAGTTACAAGTTAGCGCCATTATCGTCGCGATAAGGGCGATTGAACCAACGCTTGATTGCGATTTTTGCGGATCGAAATAAATCAATTGGATTTGCACGTGGGGGATTAGGTGGAGTAAAACCTTCACCTAAGTTCTGAGCCTCCATTTTTTCTATGTGCTCTAGATCATCAAGATAAGTATTAGGAGCGGACTCATCTAAGGACAGGCCCGAAACTATTGAGTCAAACTCTGAGCGGATCAGATCCTCCTCATCGAACTCATCAGGGCTTTTTGCATGCTCGCTCACCCTCCGATGGTGTCATAACCGTCAATAGACTGTAAATTGGAGCAGTGCTGAACAATCTGCCATACGGTGCTTTACGAGCATTTTTGACCCCCTTTCTTATGCTCGCCTTTCGGCCAAAGGTTCGTGGCCTTCGCAATGTTCCAGCTAAAGGGCCGCTCATAATTGCTTCTAATCACCTTTCATTTAGTGATTCAATTTTCATGCCGATGGTCGTTCCTCGTAAGGTAACTTTTCTAGCTAAAAGTGAGTACTTCACCTCACCAGGACCAAAGGGCTTACTAAAGAAATTAACTTTCATTGCCTTAGGTCAAGTACCTGTAGATCGCTCTGGCGGTCGCCGAAGTGAAGCCGCCCTGATAACTGGACTCAAGGTTTTATCAGATGGTGCATGCCTTGGTATCTATCCAGAGGGAACGAGATCTCCCGATGGCCGGCTATATAAAGCACGTACCGGAATTGCACGCCTTGCTATTGAATCAGGTGCGCCTGTAATTCCAGTTGCAATGTTTGATACCGACAAGATTCAACCAACTGGGCAAGTTATTCCGAATGTTAAAAGAGTTGGTATGAGCTTTGGAGAGCCAATGTATTTTGAAGGTGATCCAACGGATTTAGAACACCTACGAGATGTTGCCGATAAAATCATGATGGCTATTGGGCAGTTATCTGGGCAAGAGTATGTTGATACTTATGCGCCTAAAAAAGTAAGGCTTGGGAAGGTTGAAGAAGAGGAGTAATCCTCTTAAGTTGGGTTTAATTCAGCGCATTGCGGGCAACTAAATAGTTACACGTTCCACACTCTGCTCCAGCCTCTGGCAGGTCGCCTTCAAGTACGGTTATGAACTCACCAATCACCTTCAGAAAATTCTCCTGGTCCCGCTCCACTGAGATGTACTTTTGAAATACTCCAAATCCATATCCATCGACTGAGGTTCCAATGGCTTGAGTTGGCTTCCAAACGAGCAAGCCCATGGAAGCTACGTTTTGGACTTTTCCAGCCGTTGGATTTTCAAGAGCATACGCATATGCCTCAAGTTGGGGCGAGTAGAACTGGCCTGTATCTCTTTGACTATCTGAGACTTTGCAGTCGATCAATCCGATAGTGCCATCCTCGTTAGTTGAGACCAGATCGTATTTGCCCAAAATTCTCCAACGAGTTTCCACGCCATTAACCACCAGCGGTTTACTTTTGACCCATTCGCCCCATTTAGTAACTGTTCCGGGGCGAAGTGAGGGATCAATCGTTGGCATATCTGCGCCTTGAAAATGCTCTTCTTGAAGTGCGGCCATCGTTCCGACCAATGGGAAAGCCCCGGGCATAATCACTTTGTACCAGTACTTAATCCAAAGGCATCTCTTACAGGTTGATAGGCCGAAAGTAAGGTCAGAGGGCGAGATATTCTCGCGAGCAGGCTTTGCAGGTTTAATCATGGCCTTATTGTCTATGCAACCACTGACACAGTCGCTAAGGCCGAGCCGATACCCCCTTTGGGCGCGCCCGGGTTGCCTTCTCAGGCTATATCCGATTAGATTACCTTTCGATGTATCGAGTCGATACATACAGCGGAGTAGTGAAATCACAAACCGCAGAGCTCTTTTGGGGAAGGTAGGTCGAGATGCGCTCACGTTCTGAGTCCCTCGAATTCGCACTCCTTGGACTGCTCTCACAGAGCCCACTTCATGGCTATGAACTGCGAAAGAGAATGGGCGCAATCTTTGGACCTTTTCGCGCCCTCTCATTTTCTGTTCTCTACCCACAGCTTCGTCGAATGATGGAGGCTGGCCTGATTGCAGAATCAACCGCTGAATCAACATCTCGACGATCACGCATTGTCTATGCGATTACCGATCTAGGCGCTCGCAAATTTGCATCATTAACTGAATCAGTTACCCCTGAAACTTGGGAAGATGAAGGATTTGAAATTCGTTTCGCATTCTTTGGACCAACCTCTGCAAAGAACAGAGTGAGAATTCTTGAGGGACGTCATCGTCGCCTTAAGGAGAAAGCAGAAATCCTACGAGGTGAACTCGAGAAGTCACCCGTTGGTATCGATAAATATCTAGAAGAGTGGCGACGTCACTCTCTGGAATCAGCTGATCGAGAGATTGCTTGGCTGGAAGACATGATCAAAACCGAGAGGAAATAGAGTGAATATCACAACCGGTAAAGGCGACATCCGTGTTGCAATCGTTGGCGTTGGAAACTGCGCTAACTCATTAGTTCAAGGTGTCGAGTACTACAAAGACGCTGCAATAGATCAGGAGATTCCAGGTCTGATGCATGCCGTTGTAGGCGGATATCACATCTCCAGCGTTAAGTTTGTAGCAGCATTTGATGTTGATGCAAAGAAGGTAGGACTTGACCTCGCAGATGCAATCTGGGCAAGTGAAAACAATACAATTAAATTTAGTAACGTATCAAAGACTGGGGTTCCAGTTCTTCGTGGAGTTACAAATGATGGACTTGGAAAGTATTACAAGGAGACCATTAAAGAATCAGATGCACCAGCTGTGGATGTCGTAAAGGCGCTAAAGGATGAGGCTGTAGATGTTCTCATCTGTTACCTCCCTGTCGGCTCTGAAGTTGCCGCAAAGTACTATGCCCAATGCGCAATTGATGCGGGCTGTGCTTTCGTTAACGCGCTTCCAGTGTTTATCGCATCAGATCCAGAATGGGAAAAGAAGTTTGCTGATGCTGGTCTTACAATCGTGGGGGATGACATTAAGAGCCAAGTGGGTGCAACAATTACTCACCGCATCATGGCTAAGTTGTTCCAAGATCG
>CAIUSQ010000014.1 GCA_903901905.1 uncultured Actinomycetes bacterium | reverse complement strand
CTAACAATCTGAGGGATTGAATCGAATACACAAAATTCAATACACCCCCACCCACGGCTTGTGTTGTAAAGGTCTTAATCTACCAACATTGCATAACCCATCTGCCTCATCAACTTGAGATAGTCGAGCAAACGGTTAGGCTGCTGAGTCAGTAAAATAAGTGTCATTTTTTCTTTTGGATCAATCACAAAGTTGGTTCCTGCGGCACCATTCCACCAGAACTCACCAGTGGAGCCAGGCAGCGAGCTTCTGCCGCTTTCCAACCTTACGGCAAATCCTAATCCAAAACCCATACCTGATTCAGGTTTTGGTGCCAAAAAGCTGATCCTATTAGTGAATACGACATTTGGAGGAAGATGATTTGAAGTCATCAGTTCAATGCTTTTTCGCGACAATATACGGACGCCTTCTAGCTCGCCCATGTTTAGCATCATTTGACTGAACCGTGCATAGTCAGCTGCAGTAGATACCATCCCACCCCCTCCACTAAGCAACTTGGGAATCGAGTCTACAAGGCGGACAGGGAAAGTTTTACCAGTTTTTGGATCAATCTGAGGTTGTGCCAATCTGTTTAACTTGGTTGCGGGAACCCAAAAGCCAGTGTCGTTCATCTTTAAAGGCGTAAGAACCATTTCATTCAATGCGATATCCAACGACTTGCTCGTGATCACTTCAATAACACGCCCCAATACATCTGTAGCAAGACTGTAATCCCATACTGTTCCCGGCTGATGTTTGAGAGGCAAAGTAGCCAGCTTGCTAACCTGCTGGGCAAGCGTCTGATCTCGACTTTGCAAATTAGCCTCCATGTACATTGTGTCGACCCTTGATTTGTCAAAAATACCGTAAGTTAGACCAGATGTATGCCTGAGAAGGTCTTGAATTGTGATTTCTCTGCGGACTGGTTCAAGCACAAATTCCGATTTTTCATCTGCAGCATTCTTATCAACCAACACTTTCATGTTCGCGAATTCAGGTAAATGCTTTGAAAGAGGGTCGCTAATTAGAAGTTTGCCTTGCTCTGACAGCATCAAGATCGCAGTGCTAACAATTGGCTTAGTCATAGATGCAATTCTGAAAATTGAATCTGTTTTCATTGGAGTTTTAGTCGCCTTATCCTGAAATCCAACTGCCTGATGTACTGCAATCTTTCCATTTCTTATTGCCATGAAAACTGCGCCAGGAAGTTCACCAGCATCGACTCTTCCCTGCAATTCATTCTGTGATGGCTCAGAGAGCTAACAATACATTTAATACACCCCGGAGACCTCGTAAAGTAGAAAAGGTGAGCTGGTGAAGAATGGGACACAAAGCAATCAGGCAGTGCGAAGTGCCCAAAAAAAAAAATTTTAATCACGTTCGCAAGCGTCAATCAATGACAATAAACTCAAGTTCTCCGTGCAAAACAAGTGACGTTCACAAGAGCACACCAGACCTCGGCAACTATATCGTCTTCTTCTTCTTCTGCATCCTCTTGTTCGATAATTTTAATTTCCTTTCTTTCGACCCCAGCTGTGTGTATGACATCAGGCGCCTGTAGTATGGCGGAGATATCCAGCTCCTTCGCATTCGAGAGATAGTCGCCTTGTTGCATCGTGGAAAGCCGGCGGAACGACTAAATAAAAGTTAGATTGCTGCGTGAAGCCCTGTTGAACTCGCAACGAGACCACAAATATGTATTACAACTAAGCTTTGAATATACAGCAGAGAAAATGACATCACACATAGAAGAGAAAGCAGTGAAAGCGACTGTAACACATAATGAGCTCATAACCATTTCGGCATTTGGAACGGCGGTCGTTGACGTATCTTGTGCCTTGTGCGCATCGTTTACAGCGCTCTAACATTTCATTGATCGGCTTTCAAGCAAATGATACTGCTTACCAGTATCATTTGAGAAATG
>CAIUSQ010000013.1 GCA_903901905.1 uncultured Actinomycetes bacterium | reverse complement strand
CGGATGAAATAATCGATCAAACAGTTGGCCTAACTGAGGATGACAACCAAACAGAACATCCAACTAATCCATATTTGGGTGATGATTTAGCTCAGGATTCTGAAGATATCGGACTTGTGAATAAACCAACTCCGAAACCTGGGGCAACTCTTTTTGACACTCTCACAGAGGATGAAGATGAAGCTGACGGTGTTCAACGTCCAAAACTTCCAAGTTGGGACGAAATTCTGTTCGGCAGCCGAAAGAAAGATTAAGAGCTAGTTTTACTCGCCAAACTTTTACTCGCCAAACAATGGCACATTTGTGGCGTAATAGTCGCGGGATTTTCTAGATGTAACTTGTCGCATGTGATGGCGCCTGCATAACACTTCATAAGCAACCACGTCGTCTGCGGTGCTTAGCAAAATCTGCTCACCTTCAGTGACCATTACCCCATTGATGATTCGGGCTTGATGTGTAGCGCGCGAGCCACACCAACAGAGCGCTCCGACTTGCAATGGGTTAATTTCATCAGCGAGCTCTACAAGTCTTGCAGAACCTGGAAAGAGTTCGGTTCGAAAATCAGTCAAGATGCCAAATATGAAAACATCTATATCTAAACTATCAACAATGGTTGCGAGCTGTTCTATCTGAGCGGACGTATAAAACTGAGCTTCATCAGCGATGATGAATTCAACCTTTTGGCTCTGGGCTAACTGTTCCAATACATATTCATGAAAGTTCAGACTTTCATCAACTTCAATTGCATCTGTTCGCAATCCAATGCGTGAGGAAATTTTTCCACTGCCGGCTCGATCTTTGCTACTAAAAATTAGACCCTTACGTCCGCGCGATTGGTGGTTATGTGCAGTTTGCAAAGCAAGTGTGGATTTGCCACTGTCCATAGTTCCACAGAAGAAAATTAATTGCGCCATAGTTCTATCTTGCCAGCACTGCTACTGGAATGTCACGCTCGGTATCAGAATTACCGCCGTGATTGCCAACTAGGTTGGAACTTCTTTTATCTACTGTGCGTGAGCAAAGCGCAGAGGCTCCATTTGCAATCGCAACGAAATCGCCTACCCTCGAATGAAATTGTGGTTCCACCTCCCCTACTAACCCTGAAGCTAAGAACTCATCACGGGTGTAAACGGTAGCAATATCTTGAATTCTCTCTAAAGCTCTGCCTAAGACTTTTCCATCTGGAATCTTTGAATAGAAATGTCTAAATCTAGGTTCGCCAGTGATCATCTTTATTGCATTCCAGATCTCATTGGAGTCTTCGAGCCAGAACCTATTTTCAATATCTATCATGCCGTGATCAGCTGTGATGACAAGTTGATCATCGATTCCTAAGGACATCTGAATCTTTGAAATGCAATCCAGTATCTTCACCAGTTCATCCCGCCAATTCTGTGATGCAACCCCGTGCACGTGGCCAACCCGATCTAATTCACGATAATAAACATAGGTTAAAGATGGAAAGGCCTGAACTAAACATTTCGTTGTTACTTGCACTATTTCTTCTAAATTTTCTGCT
>CAIUSQ010000012.1 GCA_903901905.1 uncultured Actinomycetes bacterium | reverse complement strand
CCACGTCGGCAATACCCGATACAACGCCATCACAATGGCGACATAGCCCACAAGGGAAGCAGTAATTCGAAGATGTCTCACGCCTAGAAATCTAGAGGCAGGCGCTGACAAAGCCAGGTTCTCCAGCGTTTAATGTCAGTGTCTAGGAGTAACATCCTCACTGTTCTACTCGAGATATGAGGAAAAAATGAAGACCAGATCCCTACTCACAGTAACTGCATTAATCGCAGCATCACTCGCGATTGTCGCATCGGCTCCCGCGAATGCATCCGAATGCAGCGCTGCTGATCCGTGCGGTGTTTGGTCAATGCTCGATTCAAGCGGAACTATTACTAACAACATTGTCTGCCAAGCATCTGTATGTGGCGGGGGAGAATGGGCCGGACAACGCGTTGTCCCACAAGCTGCGCCAAACCCTGTCACACATGACACTACTGGCCGCGGCGGACACTGGGGAACATATGACGAAGCGACTAAGACTTTTACTGTAGATCGCTCAGGTCCGAATGAAACCCCTAATCGCACAGTAACCCAAAGCGAAGTTATCGATGGCGTAAGAGTTGAAGTTTCACGCCCATCTAACTCATACACGTTTACTTATGAAGACACAGTGCAAAAAGGTCTTGAGTACAACCCAAATTTCCTCAAGGAAGTTGATCTTCCATTTAATTCACCAGCTTCTATTTCAGCAAAGAGCGATAGTGTTGATGAAAGCATTTACTTTGCAAATAGAAAAACAGCAATGGAAGTTGAAGGTGCAATCACTGAAGCGAACCTAGGCTTCCTTCGCGACAACATCAGAATTGTTCTGGCTAAATTACAGAATTGGCTCATGCCAGAGTAAGGATCTCATCTGAAACTTTCCGAACAACGTTGTCCAGGCTGTCACTCCGAAACTGGCATGCGCATAATCTTCTATGGAATGCCCATGGAGGAACCTGATCCCGCTGTCTACACACTTGGCGGGTGCTGCATCTATGACGACATGCCTAAATATGAATGCATTGAATGTGGTTGGAAAGGTTCGAGATCAGAACTGAGGAAAACTTCACATGCAGAGTAAACTTCGGAAATGAACACCTTCGAAGAATCCGGCCTCAACCTGAAGGGTTTATCGAAACTAAGCCCTTGGCACGCAAGTTTAAAAAAGTTTATAACTAAAGTTCTTGCTGATTACTAACTTTTGCTGTAGACAACAGAGTCTCGATAAGGGCAGTATTCGGAGATGAATGAAGAAGCCGACGTAACTATCCATTGCCCAGTGTGTGGAGCAACTGCGGACTATGACACACCATGTCCAAATGGATGTGATCCCCTAGGCCATTACATCGACAATTGCAGCACACCAGTCACATTGTCAGACGAAGAACGAGATGTGCTGGATTCAATCTCACTCACCCAAGTAATTGAGTTAATCAAGGAGTCGATTGACGAGGATTAGTCAGCAAGGCTGCCTAACTCCAGCCTTCACTTAACCTAACGCCCTGAATTTTGTCAGTGCTGGAATTTATCCTGATACACATGTCTCACAGATATGTTCCTTTGCTTCTGACCACAGCGTTGGTCATGAGTCATTTTTCGGCTCTACCCGCCCAAGCTGAACAGGTCCGAACGCTGGTGATTGCCGATACAGCAATCGATTCGAGTATGAGTGAATTTTCCGAGAACATTATTCAAGAAGTTTGCATCGTTGACTATTCAGTGTGCCCGAATGGAACAAATTTTATGGAAGGGAAGGGATCAGCCTTTTTAACTAAGGAATTAATTCAAACAAACGGATTCAATCACGGCACTCAGATGGTTTCGGCAGCCGTTAGAACAAATCCGGAACTAAGAATCATATTTATTCGAATTGTTTCGCACACATCAAAAGGACTTCGTCTTACTGCAAACATCGATGTTCTCAGAAGAACTCTAGATTGGATCCAAAAAAATAGAAGTGCTTACAATATTCAAGCCATCGCCATATCGCAGGGACATCACAATTTACTTAATTTGAGTAATTACTGTCCACAAGATGACTCGTTCAACTCTCTACTCAATGAATTGCATACACAAGAAATTCCCTATTTCGCCCCAGCGGGAAATAGAGGAGACAGAAGCAGAGTTGACTGGCCAGCGTGCACCTCTAAAGCTTTGGCCATCGGTGCCTTAACCCCTCAAAAAGAAGTTGCCAGTTACACAAACATTGATAGCGCGGTGATTGATCATTATGAAATTGGCACTTTGAAAGTACTCGATGCAAGCAATAGGGAAGTAAATGCCCAAGGAACCTCAGTTTCAGTGCAAGTGGCTGCGGCAAAATGGATGAAGATTAAAGGGTTAAATCCAAATATCACGATCTCGGAGTCTCTCGAGCAGTTGAGATTAGACAGCGGAAGTTCTAGAAAAGAAGAGATTAAGCAGGAAAAAATAGGAACTCCAGCAGTTACCAACTTCCTGGCAACTGGGGAGTATCGAGCAGTCTTTGAGGCTCTACGAGGGTTGATTTCCCAGTTGCAGAACCTATTACGCCTCACCCTTAAAAATGTCAGTCCTAACTTGTAACGTCTTTACATGAACGGAAAAAGTAAAAACCTAATCTCTTGGAGGAGACTATGAAAAAGAACGCAGTAATAATCGGCCTCGTATTGGCAATGATCACTTCAATCTTCGTGCCTGCGCGTGCTGCTGAACCAATGGTTCTAGATGGTACAGGGCAAGTGATGGCAATTATTGATGTTGGATTCGATACAACGCTACCTTCAATTAAGGGTCGCGTCATAGCCGAAGCATGTTTCGCTACATACTCTTCCTGCCCGGATGGCACTGATCGAATGATTGGAACAGGAGCAGCAACGCTAACTCCAGATTTTGCATTACTAAATAAACAAACTCACGGAACAGAGATGGCTTCTGTAGCAATACAAGTAGCCCCCAACACAAAGTTAGTTTTAGTTCGTGACATGGGCTTTAATCCAAATGGAACTGTTTACATGGGTTTGGATCAACTCCGATCCGGACTCGAATGGATTAGGGATAATGCAGTTCTTTACGGAATTACTTCTGTCTCGGTTTCACAAGGTGCACGTTTCATGCAGTGCTCTGCAACAAATAGTGCAGCAGAGCAGTTGGCAATCACAGATCTAAAGAAAAAAGGAATCCCGGTGTTTTTGCCAGCGGGAAATTATGGCCAAGTGGGTCGGATTGATTACCCAGCTTGTACACCAGATGCAATCTCAATTGGTGGATTAGAAAAGCGTCCTGATTCCATTTCTGCTCCCTTTGAAGCCGGAGCGCCTTGGGCTCAGAGTAACTTCTCAACAGAAATAGATTTTTGGTCAGTTGCTCGCTGGAAGACACAACGTCCAGGAGGTGCCACTGCAATAACGATCGGCACTTCAAACTCAACAGCAGCTTTTAATGGGTATTGGTCTATTTTGCGCCAAGCAAAGCCAACGGCAACTTATCAAGAAATCTTTGATGCAATTTCAGCAACTGCGACTGCCTTTAACACAACAATCGTGCCTGTTGGAAAAGCAATTAATTTGCAAGCAGCAGCAGAAGCTCTTGCTGGCAAACCAGTTAAACTCGTTGATGCGACACCAGTTGGATTTATCACTGCTACTGAAGTTGTAGCGGATGCAAGCATTGATCCAGCATCACTTCCTAAGCCAGTTATAAACAATTCTGCACCATCTTCACCATACATCTTGAATGCAAATAAGTATTACCCAGAGGGTTATATGCAGTTAGGTTTGAACATAAATGATTCAATTGGTGTGACTTCACTTAAGACTTATTTGGTTGATCCCACAGGTCGACAGACACTGGTCGATAATCCAATAATTCCCCGGAATCCAAAGTCTTTTTCATACGATCAATACTTGAATATTCCAGGAAGCGCCGTCCCTGGCTCTAAGTGGTCTTTTTTAATCAAAGTAACCAATGCAAATGGAACCACAGAAAGAAACCTAGGCGAATTCACGATCCTTGATGTTCCACAAGACCTAACCCGTCCAACTTTTAGCTTCAACTCGACCTATCAAAAGAGAGCGAATACGAATTCACAAAAACCTGGGGTCGCGGTACCGATTTACCTTAATGCTCGCGATGACGTAAAAATTGTTTCGGCAAGCTATACCGTCAAGTCTCCTGATGGTTCTTCAGTTACGTATCCGATGACGTGGTCTTCCGGTCCATTAGTAACGACACGGGGGTTTAATTCAAGTTGGATGGTTCCAAAAACAGCACTTCCTGGTTCGCAGTACTTGATTACAGCCAATGTTTCAGACACCGTGGGTAAATCTGAGGATCAGGTTTTTGCAACTGTCACGGTATTTTCAACACCGTCTGCAACGCCAACACCGTCTGCAACGCCAACACCGTCTGCAACGCCAACTACTCAAACGATTAATTTCCCTGCGATTGCTAATCGAGAGTATGGCCCTGCTTACAAGTTAAATGCTGTTTCCAGCTCAGGATTACAAGTTGAGTATTCGT
>CAIUSQ010000011.1 GCA_903901905.1 uncultured Actinomycetes bacterium | reverse complement strand
CATCTACCCTTATCTATTAAGGGTAGATAAAAGGGGGCGACTGTGAAGTACAAATCAGTAAAGGGTTTACTTTCAGGCGATGAGTCACTTATCCCAGTGACCTTTATCGACAAGCTTGAAGATATTTTGCATGGCTTTCTTGGAATAATTTTATTTGTTATCTCCGTATTAGCTGCTGGATATAGCCTGCAACGCCTGATTGAAACTCGCCCGTTTTTCCCGTTGGGAATGATTCAGGCAATAAATGACATCTTGTTTGTTGTAATTATTCTGGAAATCATGAGAACGGTAATCGTTCGTTTCACTGATGGAATCTTCCAATTAGATAGCTTCTTGATCATCGGAGTAATTGCAGCGGTTCGACACATTCTTACTGTTGGAGCGTCCCTCACTATGGAGAAAGAGAAGACAACCGAATACTTCAATCGTGCTTTGATTGAAATGGGTGTTAATACCGGAATTGTGTTGGCGCTTGTCTTTGCACTCTTCTTATCTCGTGCGGCACGCAAAAACAACACCAACAAATAATTCTTTAGGTGGCCTAATACAGCCCAATCTCGTGACTTTTCTCTCAAAAACGTTGAAATAACTCTTCTCAAAAGGTAGCCTTCCAGCCTGATCGCAACTAGATTTGCGACTTAACCTACGCAGCGAAGGAATGGAATTTAAGTCATGTCAGATTTTATTCAGTATTTCTTCAATGGCCTGGTAGTCGGGTGCATCTTTGCAATCGCAGCAGTTGGAATTTCACTTCTTTACAGCGTACTCAGGTTGGTTAACTTTGCAGCTGGTGACTTCTTAACACTTGGCGCATTTATAACTTATTTTTTAAGTGTAACTTTGGAATTAAACTTTCTCTTATCAGTTGTAGTCTCGATGATTGCAGGAATGGCAATTAGTTGGTTCTTAGAATTAGTGCTGTGGCGCAATTTACGTCGCAATAAAGCCGGAACTCTTGCTCTGTTCTTAGTCGCAACTGGCGTCGCTTTAATGTTGCGGCCAATAATCCAATTCATATTTGGCACAGAGACTCGTAAGTTCAATATCGATATCCTAAAAACTTATGATTTTCTTGGGGCTCGAATCCCACAAACTCAGTTATTGGTTTTACTCTTTGCTTCGGCCTCAATTTTGACCATCGCGCTTTTTATCGCGAAGGCACGAATCGGTAAAGATATGCGCGCTTATGCAAACAATCCTGGTCTTGCATCGGTTTCAGGAATAAATGTGGATCGAGTTGTTCTAGCAACTTGGTTAATTTCTGGAGCGCTCGGCTCACTAGCTGGAGTCTTCCAAGGTTTAGTGCAAGGACAATTCAATAATGCGATGGGCGAAAGTTTACTTTTATCTTTCTTTGCCGCAGTAGTTCTTGGCACGATTGGTGATGCTTACGGTGCGCTAGCCGGTGGTTTATTGCTGGGATTGATTATGGAGCTATCCCAACTGGGTATTTTCTTCGGCGGCGTTCCAAGCAATTACAAACCAGTAGTGGCATTTGCAACTTTAGTTTTAGTTCTTCTATTCAAGCCTGAAGGAATCTTTGGCTACCGAGCGAGAAAGGTCTAGCCATGGAAGCATTTTTACAACCAGGATTTTGGGTCTTCGTCTTAGCTTTAGCTGGCATGTATGGAATTTTCTCTTTAGGTCTTCAAATTCAATATGGTGTTGGCGGAATTATGAATTTTGGCCACGTAGGAATGATGGCAATTTCAGGTTACACAATCGCAGTACTAGTTATTACATACCAATGGAGTTTTTGGTGGGCGGCTCTACTTGGAGTAATACTTGCAGCGCTCTTAGGTGCTCTCCTTGGTTTAACAACGCTGCGACTTAGTGGCGATTACTTTGCTATTGCCAGCATCGCATTCGCGGAAATTGTTCGATACTGGATTCTCAACACCGATAGCGTCACCGGCGGAACTCAAGGGTCGCTTGCGATTCCAAGCCCTAATGGTTTTGGCGGCTATACCGACCAACCAGATGTGATTTTAAGTTGGATCTCAGACCGCTTGTATCCAATTATTGGTGAAGAAGCATCCCGTGATTTATCTATGGTTTTACTTGTCTGGCCATTTTTCTTGTTATTTATATGGATCTCATCTCGGTTGCAAAAAACATCCTGGGCAAGAGTTCTTCGTGCTACTCGCGAAGATGACGATGTTCCTCGCTCGCTTGGAAAGAATGTGTTTCGCTTCCGTCTGCAAACCTTAATTATTGGTTCTGTTTTTGGCGGAATTGCTGGCGTCTTCTGGGCGTTGCAGTTTGCGCTATTGGCTCCGGAAGATTTCCTTCGAATAGTAACTTTCTACGGTTGGATGATTCTGATTCTCGCTGGATCTACTCGAGTAAAGGGTTTGTTTGTTGCAGCAATCTTCTTTGGTTTCCTTTACGGCGCAACCAGATTCTTAGAATTTTGGCCGCTCTCACTTCTTTCATCACCAGAAAGAGCTTATCTTCGAGTCTTCTTAATTGGTCTGGTAATTGTTCTGCTTATGGTCAAACGGCCGCAAGGTTTGTTTGGTAAACGCCAAGAAATGGTTTTGGAGTAAGCATGGAAAATTCAAAGGCTGCTAATTCAGTGATACTAGATGTAAGAAATATTTCAGTGAGCTTTGGTGGCGTAAAGCCAGTTCAGGATGTCAGTTTCACTATAAATGAAAATACATTCACTTCAGTTATTGGACCTAATGGCGCTGGAAAAACTTCGCTGTTTAATCTATTGAGCGGCATGAACAAAGTCAGTTCTGGTGAGATATTTTTCAATGGCGAGGCTATTCAATCAATCCATGCCCATAAGATTGCACAAAAAGGTCTGGTGCGTACCTTTCAAGGTGCAAAGATTATTAGAAGGCTTACGGTTGCCGAAAACTTGATGATGGCGGTCAAAGGTAATCCGGGAGATAACCTGCTTGGCTTTTTCACTCCAAGAGCGCGAAAAGCTTTTGAAGTTAAAGCCCGCGAAGAGGCAATGCGCCGACTAGATCAAGTTGGACTTACCAAATTTGCAGATGAATATGCTGGAATTCTTTCAGGTGGCCAACGCAAACTTCTTGATTTATCCAGAGCTTTGATGGCAGACCCAACTATGTTGCTTCTAGATGAGCCTTTTGCTGGAGTAAATCCGACTTTAGTAGAGAAACTTTTAACCGTATTAGCCGCGCTGCGAAAAGAGCAGTCAATTACCTTCTTATTAATTGAGCATGATTTAGAAACTGTGATGAATATTTCTGATCGGGTAATTGTGATGGCCGAGGGAAAGATAATTGCAGATGGCTTGCCAAATTCAATCTACGAAAATGAATTAGTGATTGATGCATATTTAGGCTCGCGCCGGAAGGATTCTTAAATGGCTGAAAACACTTCAAATAACTCTTTATTTACAGTTTCAGACTTGCAAGGCGGTTACGGTGATATCCAAATTCTTAATGGAGTATCTATTAATGTGCCAGAAAAGCATATTGTCACAATTGTGGGACCAAACGGTGCCGGAAAATCAACAATATTAAAAGCAATCTATGGCATCGCAAAAGTTACATCTGGATCTGTAACACTCAATAAAGATGGAGTTGCTGTTGATGTACTTGCTACCAAGCCTCACAACTTATCCAAAATTGGCGTTGGTTACGTTCCACAGATTGACAATGTTTTTCCCGCTTTAAGTATTGAAGAGAATCTTGAAGTCGGTTACGTTAATTTTGCAAACAAATCATTAGATGAAATTCGCCATGAGATTTATCAAAGATATCCCGATTTACAAAAACGACATAAAGATCGTGCTGGAACGTTATCCGGAGGCCAGCGACAAATGCTTGCGATGGCGCGGGCGCTAATGTCTTCACCTAGTATTTTGCTTCTAGATGAACCATCAGCAGGTTTAGCGCCGGCACTTGTTGATCAATTATTTGATGAGCTAGTAAAAATTAATCAATCTGGTGTAACAATCTTGATGGTGGAACAGAATGCACGCCGCGCGCTAGCAATATCTGATTATGGCTATGTTCTCGACATGGGCCGCAATCGACATGAAGGCGTGGGATCTGCCCTGGTAGATGACCCTGAAATCGTAGGGATTTATCTAGGAAAGAAGTAGAAAGAAATGATTGTTACCAAAAAGTTATAACTCTCCCGCTTAAAAGTTCGCAATTTGGCACCTCATATAAATAATCACCGTGCATAACCTCTATTCATTTAGGTATATTAAAGTTAAGGTTCTGTCGATACATGGCCACCTGCTTAACCTAAAAAGTTAAGTCAAACCAAGGAGAGATATGAAAGCAAAGTATGCAATTTTAGCTACGGCAATTGCTTCGGCACTTGTTGTTAGTGCACTTCCAGCACAAGCTGCTGGCGTAGATATGAAGATCGGTACTATTCACCCACTTACAGGTGGAAATGCTGATTACGGTATTGGCTTAACAACTGCTGCAGAATTCGGCGCAGAGCAAATTACAAAAGCAATGAAGGCTGCAAAAGTTCCAGGAACTTGCAAGATTGTTGCTTCAGAAGATGATCAAGCAACTCCTGCACTTGCAGTAGAAGCAGCAACCAAGCTCGTAAAGAGCAATAAGGTAAATGCAATTGTTGGACCTTTAACTTCTGGTTCTACAGTTTCTGCTGCACAATCTGTAACAGTGCCAAACAATGTTGTAATGATTGCGACAGCAGCATCAAGCCCAACAATTACAAAGTTTGCAGATAAGGATCTGTTGTTCCGTACATATCCATCTGACGCTTTCCAAGGCAAAGTAATCGTTGCCGCTGTTCAAAAGAAGTTTGGTAAGACAGTAACGCTAAGCATTGGTGCACGTAACGATGCTTTCGGAACTGCTCTTGCAAACGTTGTAACCAACGAATGGGTTAAGGGTGGCGGAGACATCGGCCGTAAGGTTCTTTGGAATCCAGATAACGCAACCTTCGATTCTGAAGCAAAGCTTCTAACTGAAGGCTCACCAGATGTTTGGGTAATCGTTGACTTCCCTGACACATTCGCAAAGGTTGGACCAGCATTGGTTCGTACCGGCGCATGGGATGCAAAGAAGACATTCTTCACAGAAGCTATGTACGACGAAGCTGTTATTAAGACTATCGGTATCGACATCATGGGCGGCGCAAGCGGAACTGCTGCAAAGTCAATTGGAATCGCATCTGATAAGTGGAAGAAAGATCGTAAAGCTGCAAAGCCAGCAACAAAGGAAACTTTCGTTGATGCTTCAGCCTACGATGCAACAGTTCTACTTTGCCTTGCAGCAATTCACGGAAAGAGCACAAAGGGTTCAGTAATTTCAAAGAGCCTACGCGCTGTTTCAGGTGCTAAGGGTGGAGCAAACATTCCATGGAACAAGTTGACTGATGCCGTCAAGGCAGCAGCAGCTGGTAAGAACTTTACTTACCAAGGTGCTTGGACCACTGCAAAGTTTGATGCATACGGTGATTCAAGTGGTGCACTATTCCGCGTATTCAAGATTGCAGCTGATGGAAAACTCAGCTCAAATGATGCCGAGGATGTGCGCTTCTAGTCCAACCCTGATGCGTTAGATCTATATCTGACGAAAAAGGTATATCTTAAAAATTTAGGCCCTAGAAAATCTAGGGCCTAAATTTTTTTTATCAGTTCCAAAAAAGAAGAGAGTAAAATACACATCATGCCCATGCTTCCTTCCAGAAAACTAACTGGCTATCCGGTTTCGCTAGCAGTTCTAGATTTTGGGTTATTTACAGTTCATGCCAATGGCCGAATTATCGGTATTCCTGGTTTCTTGATCGAAACAAGTACGGGCGAAAAAATACTTATTGATACTGGCTTTCCAGAAAAGTATGCCAAAGATATAACCGCAGCCTCACTAGAGGACAACTTGGGTGAGTTTGGGGAGATTCTGGAACTTACTCACGAAAATCAACCTGCTGCGCAGTTAGCAAAACTTGGGTTAACAAAGACCGACTT
>CAIUSQ010000010.1 GCA_903901905.1 uncultured Actinomycetes bacterium | reverse complement strand
CCCACGCTTGATTAAGCGTAACTACGCACCCTTATTTAGGAGTTTTTTTAGGGCCTCTGGAGCGGTGAGCGCGTTTTCGGCCGCCTCATAGCCCTGCAAATAGGCCTCAGCCTGTACTTCCTGGGGGAAACGGGACAAGAGCTCCTTGAACTGCTCACCATGGTCGAAATACTCCAGATGTATGGCCTCATGAAAGAGCACGTAATCCAAGACGTACTCAGGTGCTCCCTTAAGGCGATCTGAGATACGAATTGAGCGGTCGATGCCTGTGCACGATCCCCAGCGCTCGCGCATAGCCCGCCAATTGACCGAGGCTGGGCGCGCAAAGATCTCAGGAGCAAACTGTGTGAGCAGTTCGCCCGCTCTAACCAGCAAAATCTCTTCGCTCATCGTTGCAACGGCCTCTTGGGCGCGAATCTTTGCCACCATTTCCGGAACCATCGCTCGTTCATCGGCCTTACTCATTCTGGCGGGGATTGAAACAACGATTCGACCGCCTTGGCGGTAAGCCGAGATGTTTTTCTTCCTGCGGTTGGAGCGAATAACGACAATCTCGCCCTCGGTGATTCCAGGCAATGTGGATTCTTCTAGTGTTTGTTCTACAAATGATTCTCCATGGAGATCTAGATGCTGCATATGAAAAATAATAGGTCATCTCTCAACTAAACCTTGAGAGATTGAGATAAATCTATGGTGATTTCTTTTTGGAGGTAGAAATAGAAAAGCCTTTATCGGAAGAAATCACGATTTGTCAACCTAAAACAGTGCGATGCTTAGTTGATTATCGCTTCAAGAACGCTTACTTTACGGGTACGAACTCCTCGGATAACAGTTCTAAGTCAGCAAGGGGAAGGCTGACATAGAGCAAGTGACCGGGGAGTTCGCTTTTTAATTCACATTAAATTAAGCCCGACAAATCATCTGGGATTTCTAAACTCTTCAAGAAACTCTCAGGAGTCAACAAGTCATCTGCAGTTGGCAAAATTCCACTCCAAATTTGATCACGGGCTGCAATATCTTTCAATTGACGCACTTGACTCCAAAATGCAGTTGCTTCACGGGTAAGACGTGGTGAAACTTGTAATCCTAAAAGCGAAGAGAATAGTTGTTGTGCCGGAGCAGATGTTGCACGTCGACGACGTAAAGTCTCTTGTAATGCATTCAGATTCGGAAGGCGATTTCCTGCTGCTAAGGAAACAACTTCTTCGCACCAACCGTCTATGAGTGCAAGAGCGGTCTCTAACTTTGTTAGCGCATCTCTTTGTGCTGGTGTTTCTTGTGGTGTGAAAATTCCGCTGTTTAAAGCGATGTTTAAACTTTCAGGATTAGTTGGATCAAAGCCGCCGCTCTCATCGAGTGCACGCTGTGCCTGCTCTTGAATCGCTTCCATGTCTATATTGATTCCTTTTCCGTAATCAGTAATTGCAGTACGGATGTATGAAACTAACCACGGATTGTTTGAAAACAACCGCGCTACGGATGCTTCGCGGAGTGCATGAAATATCTGAACTTCATCTAGGGCAATATCAAGATCTGTTGACCATTCACGGATGTTTTGTGGAACAAGTGTTGGATAAGCAGGATCAAGTAGGGGCAGACCTACGTCGTGTGCACCAGTGACTTTGCTAGCTAAGCCACCGATTGCTTGTCCTAACTGTGTTGCAATCAAAGAACCAATAAAAGATTTAAGGAGCATTGAAATCATTCCGACAGGAATCGCCAATTCGGGGTTTTCACTATCTGGGTGCGCATCAGATTCGCCTTCGCCAATCGATGCTTGATCCAGTAATTCACCGATTGCAGTTGATAATCCAACGGCTAGAGGCTCTACTGCGCTTTGCCAGCCGGAGAGCGTGGCATCAATCCAATCAGTGCGTGCCAAAGCCGCATTTCCTGTTTGCGGTGTCTGTGGGAATAAGACTGCTTCATTGAGCCAGGTCTCGGCAATTGAAAACGCCTGCTGAATTTGAGCGAGGTCACTGTCACCAACAGGGGCAGAACTCTGAGAACTCGTAAACTTTTTTGATACGTCGCGAACAATGTTTTTCGGCAGTGCTTCATCTGAACCAGTAAATCCAGGTCCGTTAATTCCCAACATCGAAAACTGTTGTTGAATCTGTTGCTGCATCTTCGCCATCATGGCGGAAAAATCCACAGGTTCTTCAGATCCATCTGAATCATCTGCGCCGCCAGGGGTAAAGCCAAAGTTTGCCATCTCTTAATCCTCCCAGTCTTAGAACAATTTTGCATTCTCTTTCATTCCCGCTTAACTCACATGTATCTTCCCCTTTGCAGCACGCTTACTCTTTCAAACCTTAGTAAGGTAGGCACATGTCCAATGCATTTTTAGCTCTTATTTGGTGGGTAGTCCCTGCTACTGGGCTAATTGGCGCACTCGGTTACGTGTTATGGGTGACAAAGTTTGAAAGCAAATTTCAAACTGAAACAAAGAGATCCGTAGATCGCTTTCAACGTTTTCAAGATTCGCTTCGTGATACCCAAGCCCGTGACGCTGATGCAACTGTCAATTCAGTTACAAAGATGGAACCTCAACTATTTGATCAGGAAGAAGTTGAAGAGAAATCCATTGTTTCTAATAATGAATCTCAACCGAAACCACTGCAACCTTAAAGAACTTGTGAGAGTTTTCTAATGCGATTTTCACCTTTACCCCGCCTAGTAACAATTACTCTTGGGATTTTCTTTCTGTTAGCAACAATTGCTCCGCTACCTTTTGCAATAGTTTTGCCTGGAGAAGCACAGAATGTTTTTAAGGGTGTAATTACATTCAAATCAACTGACAACTATCCTGCAACAGGTCGAATCGATTTAATGTCCATACGTGTAACTAATCCAGATTCTTGGATCTTTGGACCTGAGATAATTTACTCATGGATTAGTAGTGAGCGTTCTGTTTATCCAAAATCTGCAATATTTCCTCCCGGTACAACCTCTAAAGAAGAACGAAAACAGGCCAAAGCAGAAATGGTTAGTTCCCAGGACAAAGCAATTTTTGCAGCCGTGAACTATTTGCAATCAAATCCAAAAATTATGGCCATGGATTCATCTGCAACAGATGCCGTAAATATTGGTAAAGCGCGCGCAGATAAATTGGAAACAAAAAACATCCAATTTAAAGTCAAGGAAACCGGTGGCCCTAGTGGCGGCCTCGTGTTTGCAATTGCTTTGGTTGAACTTTTAACCGAGCGCGATATTTTACAAGGTGAGCACATTGCAGGAACTGGAACTATTAATGCTCGTGGAATAGTTGGTGGTATTGGTGGTATCAATGAAAAAATTACATCTGCTCAAAAAGTTGGAGCTACATTGTTTTTTGCACCAGTTAGCAATGCCTCTGAAATCGCAAATATCCCAGCCGGCATTAAGGTTGTAACGGTTGCAACCTTGGCTCAAGCAATCTCTTACTTAGAAACCAGCAAAAAGTAGTATCTGTCCGCCTAAAGGTTAGTTCTAACCCCTTGAAGGGAAAGGGAAATTTGGATTGGTGGGAAAGCGTGAGTGCGATAGTTTTCTCCCATGACAAATACACCACAGTTTCAACGCCCTAACTTCCAATTTAAAGGTCGCAAGAGTCCGCTGGCATTAACCTTCGGAATCCTTGTTGTTCTTGGAATTCTCTTTACTGCATTGAGTGGCTTTTATGCAGATTGGCTGTGGTTTAAGTCTGTAGATTTCACAAGCACATGGTCAACAATTCTTGGCACAAAAGCTTTTCTCTTCATTATTGGTGGATTGTTAACTGCACTTATTGTTATGGCAAATATATTTATTGCTTATAAGCGCCGTCCGCTTTATGTAACCATGATGGTTGAATCAGATAATCTTGAAAGATATCGATCGCAGGTTGAGCCAATTCGTAAAGGTTTATTCATCGGCTTGAGCGTGGCAATTTTTTACTTTGCTGGTTCTGCTTCATCACAATTGTGGACCATATGGTTGCTGTTTAAAAACTCAACAAGTTTTGGTGTAACAGATCCACAATTCAATATGGATGTTTCATTTTTTGCATTCCGTTTACCTTTCTGGCAGTCATTAATCTCTTGGGCAATTACAACTACAGTTCTGGCAATCATTGCCTCAGCTGTTGTCCACTATCTCTACAGTGGAATTCGATTGCAAGTTCAACAGGATCGCACCACAGTTGCTGCACGTGTGCAGCTTTCAGTTTTGCTAGGAGTTGTAGTTCTTCTTAAGGCTGTTGCATATTGGTTTGATAGATATGCCTTAGCTCTTAAAGAGGGCAGGTTGATTACAGGATTAACTTATACAGATGTCAACGCTGTATTGCCCGCAAAGGCAATTTTGACTGGAATTGCATTGGTCTGCGCGGTTTTATTCTTTGCAACAATTATTCGTAAATCCTGGCTGCTACCTGCAGCCGGTACGGCGCTTCTTGTTGTCTCATCAGTTTTGTTTGCTGGTCTTTACCCAGGTGCAATTCAACAGTTCCAGGTTAAGCCAAGTGAATCTTCTAAGGAAGCACCTTTTATTCAAAGAAATATTGATGCTACTCGCGCGGCCTATGGGATCTCAGATGTCACTGTTAGCGATTACCAGGCAACAGGGGTAACCAAATCTGGTCAGCTTGCAGATGATGCCGCCACAATTGCAAATATTCGTTTGATGGATCCAAATGTTCTTTCATCAACTTTCCGTCAACTTCAACAGATTCGCCCTTATTACAGTTTCCCTCAAACTTTAGATATTGATCGTTACACAGTAAACGGAGTCAAGCGCGATGTTGTTGTTGCAGCTCGTGAACTAAATATTGATGGTAATCCATCTCGAAATTGGATCAATGATCATCTTGTTTACACGCACGGCTTTGGTTTTGTTGCGGCCTACGGAAATGAACGCGACGCAGATGGTAAGCCTTCCTTTGCACTTGGAGACCTGCCTCCTAAGGGTGAGTTAGGTGAATTCCAGCCACGGATTTATTTTGGTGAGAATGTTCCTGATTATTCAATTATTGGTGGAGTGAAAACAGATACACCAGTGGAGTTTGATTATCCAGATGATGCTTCACCAAATGGACAAAAAAACTATACCTACACAGGTAAAGGTGGAGTTCCAGTTGGTTCACTTGTAAATAAGGCAGTGTTTGCACTTAAGTATCAAGAGCAAAGAATTTTGTTATCAAATCTGATCAACAAAGATTCAAAGATTCTTTTTGAAAGAAATCCTCGAGATCGCGTTGCAAAAGTTGCACCATGGTTGACTCTCGACGGAGATCCTTATCCTGCCTTAATTGATGGAAAGGTTTTGTGGATCGTTGATGGATACACAACAAGTGCTGGCTATCCCTATTCACGCCGAACAGTACTTTCAGATGCCATTAACGATACTGTTACTGCAAACACAGGCGCTTCTTCATTACTGAGGAATCAAAGTATTAACTACATCCGAAACTCTGTAAAAGCAACCGTCGATGCCTATGATGGAACTGTTTCTCTTTACACATGGGACGAACAAGATCCTGTTTTGAAAACTTGGGCTAAGGCATTTCCAAACGCACTTCTTCCAAAGAGTGCAATCTCAGATCAGTTAATGGAACACGTGCGCTATCCTGAAGATCTCTTTAGAGTACAAAGAGAGATTTTGAGTTCCTACCATGTTAGAACTGCAGAGGCTTTCTATGGTGGACAAGATTTCTGGCGCATACCCCGTGATCCATCAACATTTGGAGCTAACGCTGGTGCACAACCACCGTATTACTTAACACTTCAGATGCCTGGAACTAAAGCTCCAGTCTTTTCTTTAACTACTCCATTTGTACCTCGTGGAGGACGTGAGAACCTGTCAGCATTTGCAGTTGTGAATTCAGATGCTGGGCCGGATTACGGAAAGATTTCGGTATTGCAGCTACCAAGAAATACAAACGTTGCAGGACCTACACAGGTAGCTGCAAACTTTGAGGCAAATACTGATGTTGCAACCGAATTAAACCTTCTTCGCCGTGGTGGTTCTGATGTTGTGTTGGGTAACTTGTTAACGCTCCCAGTTGGCAGTGGCTTACTGTATGTACAGCCTGTTTACGTTCAGGCAACTGCTAACACATCAGCATACCCACTCTTGCAGAAAGTTCTAGTTTCATTCGGTGATCAAATTGGATTTGATGAAACGTTAAAGGGAGCGCTGGATCAAGTCTTCTCTGGTAACTCTGGTACCGCTGCTGGTGGTTCAACAACTACTGGAAGTACAGGAACATCAAGTAACTCATCCCTTGCGAGTGCAATAGCAAGTGCTCAAAGTGCAATTAGAGATGGAAATGCAGCGCTTGCAAAGGGAGATTTGGAAGCATATGGCAAAGCTAAGAAACGATGGGAATCTGCAATCGCCGCAGCTGATGCAATCATAAATTCGCAATCTAAATAAAGTACAAATGTAGTAATTCAGTATTTGTTCTTTGTGCTTGGATTTTGCCTTTGACTGCGAGTTCGCATAGGATTGCTCTACCGACGCGGGGTGGAGCAGCTCGGTAGCTCGCTGGGCTCATAACCCAGAGGTCGTAGGTTCAAATCCTGCCCCCGCTACTAGATTAAGAAGTGAAACAAAAAAAAGGACCCGTACGGGTCCTTTTTCATGAAAAAACTCAGTCGATATTTACTTAATGCGAAGTGAATTAGTTACAACAAGAACGCTACTTGCAGCCATTGCAGCTGCTGCATACAGAGGTGTGAGTAAGCCTGCCGCTGCTATTGGTAGACCGATGACGTTATAGATCAATGCCCAACCCATGTTAAGGCGAATTATCTTCATCGTCTTGGTCGATAGTTTTAGTGCCTCGACGACATTATTTAGTCCTGTCTGCATCAACGTAATGTCAGCACTATTTATTGCTGTATCAGTTCCTGTTCCCATTGCCATGGAAAGATCGGCAGCAGTAAGGGCAGCTGCATCATTGATTCCATCACCAATCATTAAGACCGTGCGTCCCTCGGATTTGAGCTTTTGGACGATCTCTAACTTTGTTTCAGGTAATGCATGGGAAACAACATGAGCAGAATCAATACCCACCACGGAAGCCACATTTGCAGCAACCTGTGAACTATCTCCAGTTACAAGCCAAGGAGTAATACCTCGCTGGCGAAGAGATGAAACTGTTTGGGCAGCATTTTCTTTTAGTTGATCACCAACTGAAAATACAGCCAAAGCAACGCCATCCCATGCTAAAACTGCAACTGTTAGCCCGGCTGCTTCCCCTAGTTCAATTGCTTGTTTTATCTCTGAGTGAAAAGCAGTGGCACTGTGGGCAACTGCAGCTGGTGAACCAATTAACACCACTGGAGAACGATCTGCAATGTGTACTCGACCTGCAGCTCCGGCACCTGGTGTTACAGAGAATTCATTCACTTCTAGTTTTGTCGCCTTATTAGTTAGTGCGTATCTAGAGATTGAGAGTGCAACTGGGTGAGAATCAAGAGACTCAATCGCTAAAGCAGAGGAAAGGATTTTCTCCTCTGTGAGTATTGAAGCAAATGAGGCTCCCAATACATTTCCCGCACTTAATGAGAGTGTCACTTGCTGAACATTCATTACACCCTCAGTTAGGGTTCCAGTTTTATCAAATAAAACTGTATCTACTTTTCGAGCAACTTCCAGTACTCGAGGTTCACGAATAACAATTCCACGTAGAGCGCCACGCCCTGATGCCACTAGAAGTGCCACGGGGGTTGCCAAACCAAGAGCGCAAGGGCATGCAATAACTAAAACTGTAATTGCAATAGAGATTGATTGGGTAAGTGTTGAGCCTGTTAAATACCATCCAGCAAATGTTCCAATTGCTAATACTGTAACTATTGGCACAAAAACTGCACTAATTCGATCTGCCAATCGCTGAATCGGAGCTTTAGTTCCTTGTGCGCTGATTACCATTGATGTGATTCGTGCTAGTTCAGTGTCGCTACCTATTCTTGTGGCTCTAACAACTAAACGACCATTGTGATTAAGCGATGCTCCTATAACTTGTGAACCTGGGCCGATATCAAATGGCTTTGATTCACCAGTTAACATTGAGTTATCAACAGTACTTTCTCCCCTAATGACAATGCCATCTGTTGCAATGCGATCACCTGGGCGAACTTCAAACTCATCACCAATCTCTAATTGATCAATGGAGGTTATGAGTGGAAAACCTCCGCGAATTATTGTTACTTCTTTACTTCCGAGTGCAAGAAGGGATGAGAGAGCATTACTTGCTTTAGCTTTTGCTCGAGTTTCCAGGAAGCGACCAAGGATCACAAAGAAAATAACGCCGGCAGCAACCTCGGTATAAACATCACCGATACCAGTTGAATTTGCATAAATTGACCACCCGAAAGCTGCTAGTGAACCCATTGAAATCAAATTGTCCATCGTTGGATGGAAAAGATTTCGTATCGCCGCTTTATGAATCGGATAGGCAACCAAAATTACTACCGGTGCACTGAGTGCGATAACTGCCCATGCGGTTGGAGAGTAAAGAGGGTGTGCCAGACCAAAATAATCAAGGGCTTCATGAATCCACATATCAACCTGATGGTGCCAACTCATTACCATTGAAAGTGCAACTGCTGGAATAGCAAAAATTGATGCAAAGAATAAAGCTCTGCCAGATTTTTTATTGTGAAGTGTTATCGATTGAGCATCAGTTATAAGAGTTGCTGAGTATCCAGCTTTTTCTACAATCTTAATAAAATCTTTGGCTTGCATCTCGGCAGGTGCCAAAATATGTGCAGTCTCTGTTGCAAAATTTACAGTTGCACGTACACCATTTACTGAGTTAAGGGCTTTCTCAACTGTGTTTACACAGGATGAACATGTCATTCCTTCAATAGAAAGAGTCGTAGGTTCCAGAGGCGCGCTCATGGGTTAAAACCATTAATAACTGAATTATGGAGCAATCCGTTTGTAGAGACTGCACTACTTCCAAATGGACCACTGCGACCAGAGATGTCAGTAAAAACACCACCAGCTTCTCGAACAATAATTTCTAAAGCTGCCATATCCCAAATTTCAAGAGATGGTTCTACGGCAACATCTATCGAACCTTCTGCAACCAACATATGTGACCAAAAGTCACCAATGGCACGAGTGCGACAAGCAGAGTTCAACATTTTTTGGAAAGGTTCTAAACGCTCTCCCCATCCAAGAAAGTCAGAGTAAGAAATAGTTGCATCGGAGATTGATGAGACTTTTGAAACCTTTATTGTTCTCTCGTGCAATTCATTTGATTCTGAATCGTCATTAAATAACTCACCAGAATTAAAACGAACCTTTGCACCAAAACCACGTGCAGCCGACCATCTACGAGACAGAGCCGGTGCGCTCACTACTCCAACAATTACTTCTTCATTGCCTGATGCATTAATCTCAACCAGTGCAAGTAGCGTTGCCCATATTGGAACTCCGCGCATAAAATTTTTAGTTCCGTCAATGGGATCGATTATCCAATAACGAGAGCTTTCACCTTTATCAATCCCGAATTCTTCTCCAACTAGACCATCGTTGGATCGATGAGTTGAAATTGCCTCACGAATCGCTGTTTCGACAGCGCGATCTGCATCTGTCACCGGGGTTAAATCTGGTTTACTTGTAACAATCAAATCCTTTGACTGATATCGATCAAGTGAAATCGCGTCAGCAAGATCTGCAAGTGCATGGGCTAATGCAAGATCATCTTGTAGATCAGTAGATTGGTGCGTGTGCGAGTTACCCATAATGATTGAAGTCTAATCCTCTAATGTGGTTGGAGCGCTCTCTTTTACTGCCAACAATGAGCGAAGACTTGCCAACCGTGCTGTTCTATGAGGATTCGCAATTCCCTCAGGGCTAGCCCATGCATCTAGTTTGCATCTATCTTCTGAGTGCGAGCAGTTAGAAAGACAGTTAGCTGCAACTTCTGAAAGGTCACTAAATGCGTCGATTATTTTTTGATTATCTATGTGTGACAGGCCAAATGCTCGAATACCTGGTGTATCGATAATCCATCCATAGCTTTGAGTATGGCCTGTACTAACTAATGGAAGTGCAATTGCGCTTGATGAAGTATGGCGTCCTCGCCCAGTGGCTTCATTGACATCTCCAGTGAGTCGATCTGCATCCGGAACTAGTGCGTTTATAAGTGTTGATTTTCCGACACCAGAGTGTCCGACAAGTACTGAAATTTTGCCATCCAAAACTTTGTGCAGAAGAGTTAAATCTTTCTCTCGCGACGTGCTCTTGATTGCAGTTGGAATTATCTCTACATCAAGTCCTTCATACTCTGCCAAAAAACTAGGGACTATATTCAAATCCGTCTTTGTTACTACAATTTTTGGAACTATTCCCTCAGTAAAGGCGGAGACAAGAAAGCGATCAATTAATCCACGACGTGGCTCCGGATTGGCTGCTGCGATAACAATTACAAGTTGATCAATATTTGAAACAATAGTTCTCTCCACTTGCGCAGAATCATCAACAGTTCGGCTGAGAGAATTTCGACGATCTTTTACGCTAACTATCCGTGCTAATGAGCCTTCGCTACCTGAGGTATCACCTACTAATGAAACCTGATCACCAACTACAACAGATTTGGGACCTAACTCACGAGCTCGCATTGCTGTAACAATTACTCCATCATCGGTGATACAAGTTTGACGACCGCGATCGACAGTAGTTACTAATGCTGAAATTGCATCTGAGTGCGAAGGTCTGTCTTTACTTCTTGGACGCGTGCTTCTACTGGGGCGCACACGGGCATCTGTTTCATCGTATTCACGTGGCGTCATGCTAAAAGGGAGCTCCAAAGACCTGGGAAATCAGGAAGAGTTTTGCGAGTTGTCTCAATATTTTCTACTTTAATATCTTTCACTACCAATCCAAGAACAGCTCCTGCGGTTGCAAGTCGATGATCATCGTATGTGTGAAAAACTCCCCCATGAAGAGGGGCTGGATTAATTCGAAGTGCGGTTTCTTCTTCTACTACATCTCCTCCAAGTGAATTTATTTCTCTCGTTAAAGCAGCTAAACGATCTGTCTCATGCAAACGAAGATGACCTATTCCTCGCAAGTAAGAAGGTGAATCTGCAAGGGCGGCGAGAGCAGCAATAGAAGGAGTTAACTCACCAACATCATGGAGATCAATATCTATTCCATGTATCTGGCCAGTACCAGTGACAGTTAATCCATTTTTGTTTAAGGCAACTGTGCCACCCATTGAAGTTAATATGGAACGAAGCTGATCTCCGGGTTGTGTTGTAGCTCCTGGCCAATCAGCAATAGTTACGCTTCCTCCACAAACCATTGCAATTGAAAGAAATGGCGCAGCATTTGAAAGATCTGGTTCGATAACTAACTCACACCCATGCAGTTGGCCTGGCTTAACGCTCCAGGTTTGTGCTTTTGTATCGACATCAACATGTCCACCAAACTGGCGCAGCATCTCTACTGTCATTTCAATATGTGGCATGGAAGGCATTTTTTTACCTTGATGTTGAACAACTAATCCATCTGTAAATGAAGGGGCAACCAATAAAACCGCTGATAAAAATTGACTTGATGCACTTGCATCAATAGTTAACTTTCCGCCTTTGATTAAACCGTTTCCTCGCAAAGTAAGTGGAAGGCTGTAGCGATTCTCATGATCAACAGAAATACCAAGCTCTTCTAACGCTTTAATTAATGGTCCCAGTGGACGTTCATAAGATCGCGGATCTCCATCGAAAGCAACATCACCCTGAGCAAGTGCTGCCAGAGGAGGTAGAAATCGCATGACAGTACCTGCGTTTCCAACATCGATTTTCACTCCTCCGATTAGCTGAGCAGGAGTAACTTCCCAATGAAGTTCTTGCACCCCATTGATCTCAACATCTCTTTCTTTAATACCAATTCCAAGAGATTTTATTCCCGCAACCATTAATTGGCTGTCTCTAGAAACTAAAGCACGGCGCAAAAGGGAGGGCGAATTAGCTTGAGCAGCCAAAACAAGTGCACGGTTTGTAACGGATTTAGATCCAGGAATGACAACGCTTAACTGAACTGGTGATGCCCCACGATAAATGGAAGGCCATTTAATGTTCTGTGTCATCGGTACATTCTATCCCCTGTCGATAAGTTCAAGGTTTGAATAATGAAAACGCCTCATGCGTGCGATACCCTTGAATTATGTGTGGCAGATACGCGCAAACCGCCGATATGCGCGAACTTATGGAGCAATTTGAAGTATCTGGAACTGCTCCACAAAATAGCCTGCCATTGAATTGGAATATCGCGCCTACAAATCCCATTTACATTATTAGAGGCACATCGCCTGATCTTGCAACTGTTTCATGGGGTCTAATTGCTCCTTGGTTAAAGAATGTTCAAGAAGCAAAAAATTCTCAATCGCGTGCTATTAATGCGCGCAGTGAATCTATTTTTGAAAAACCAACTTTCAGAGATGCTTTTCGAACAACTCGATGTTTGATTCCTGCCACGGGATACTACGAATGGGCAACCGCACTTGGTAAATATCGGCCCAAGCAACCTTTTTACATCTGTGCAAAAGATGACAAGCAACTCTCTATTGCTGGAATTTGGAGTAGTTGGATTGCCCCAAGTGGACAAGTAATGGAAACTGCTTCAATAATTACTCAGGAAGCTCAAGGTGAACTTGAAGCAATACACAGTCGAATGCCTGTCTTTATGCCCGCTGATCGGTGGAAGCAGTGGCTAGATCCGAAAGAAAATAATGTGGAGAATCTGAAGTCATTGATGGTGGTTGAGCACCCCGATTCTCTGGTTACGGCTCGTCCGGTTTCAAGTGCAGTTAACTCTGTTGCACGCAATGGAAAAGAGTTAACTCAAGAAACACCTCTTGAGGAGCCAGAAACACTCTTTTAGCGATAGTGTTTTGCGTGATGTCAATGGATTTAGTCAAAGAGAGCTCAGCGGATCGTGCTGTCCGCTTTGAGCGTGATGCTCTGGTTTTTACTAATCAGCTTTACGCAGCAGCTTTGCGATATACAAAAAATCCGCATGATGCAAAAGATTTAGTTCAGGATACTTACTTAAAGGCATTCGCTTCTTTCCATCAATTTGAAGAAGGTACCAATTTAAAAGCTTGGCTCTATCGAGTTTTAACTACGACATTCATAAACACATACAGAAAAGATCAGCGCCGTCCGCAGCTTTCCTCTGGCGAAGTTCAAGATTGGCAGTTGGCCGATGCAGCATCACACACAAGTGATCAAGGCAAATCTGCTGAAGTTGAAGCACTTGAAAACTTACCTGATAGTGATATTAAACGTGCGCTCCAGGATATTCCCGAAGAGTTTCGAATTGCTGTCTACTTGGCCGATGTTGAGGGCTTCTCATATAAAGAGATTGCTGAGATCGTAGGCGTACCCACCGGAACAATCATGTCTCGCCTTCACCGGGGAAGAAAACAGTTGCGGGAACGGTTAACTGAATATGCAAAGGAACTTGGATACAGCACCGATAAGAAGTCGGGGGCTAAGCCATGAGCGCACATTTCGAACTTGCCTGTAATGAAGTTTTAAACTCTTTTGTTTTTATCATTGAAGGAAATATCGAAGCTCCAGAAATGAATAAAATTGAAATTCACTTATCACAATGTCCTGCCTGTGAATCTGAACTTTCCCATGAGCAGTCCTTACGTTCACTGATGCAAGAAACGCTCCGTAGAACTTGTAACGAACAGGCACCAGAAGAGCTCCATGCATCCATTTTTCGACAAATTCACGAGAATGCAGCCGGTACTTTTACCGAAATTCACACTCAATACAGCATGACTGAGATTTCAATAGAGATCGACGAGTTTGGACAAATTGAACATCATGAGGTTCGAATTGAGCACAGTGAAGAAATTGTGGTGTTAAACAATCCTGTTGATCCAGATTCACTTGAAGGTCAGGGTAAATAAAGATGCAATTTTCTGAAGAGGTTCTTGGCGCAGTTGGACTAACAGAGATGATTGTTAGACCCGGTGATACTTCAGTGGCATTAGGCATTGGTGACTTACCAATCATCGCCCCGTCACAACTTATCAACCTAATGGAGCATGCTGCGATACTTTCTTTAGATTTATACCTTGAAGCAGGGCAGACCACAATTCCCGTCAGTACCGAGTTTTTATCTCTTTCACCCGCCAGTATTGGAGCAGAGTTACGAGCAACTTCGCGTGTAATTAGTGTTGAAGATAAAGAGTTAACTTTTGAATGTGAAGTTTATGAACATGATCGTCAAATTGCAGCTGCTCAAATAAAAAGATCAGCGGTGGAGCGAGTATCTTTCCTCGCCCGCACCGCTGCGCTTAATTTGATGAGTGACTCACCAAATCACTAAATATTTACGCTTTCTTAGTTGCCCAGAAAATCTCTGCGATTTCATCAATTTTCGAAATTAACTTATCTGCAACTGCAATATCTTGTGTTCCTTTTGTTCCTGCTGCACCAGCTAGCTTGGTTGCGTCATTAAAGAGTGTGTGTAGTTGTGGATAGGATTCAAAATGAGGAGCCTTAAAGTAATCAGTCCACAAAACCCATAGATGTTCTTTTACTTGATGCGAGCGCTCTTCTTTAATTGCTACTGAACGTGATCGAAAATCAGCGTCGCTATTTGCTGCGTACTTTTCCATGCAAGCTT
>CAIUSQ010000009.1 GCA_903901905.1 uncultured Actinomycetes bacterium | reverse complement strand
GGGAAGGTTTTGATCATCTTCTGACAAACCTCGATTAAGTGATAAATCTTTCTTCTTTTCATTCCTTGACGATTTGAATAAATTCGATGATGGGAAAATATGTTGTTCCCTGAGGGAGTTCAATAGATACAAGTCCGCTGAACTCTTCTAGTGCTTCAATCCAGCGATGCCCACTTTTGATTTCCATGCTATTGGTATCAGAAAGTATGCGTGTTCCAATGGGAAGTACCCTGCTATTGGTGAGTAACAAGTACTCATTGTAAGCCTCAATGTGGTATTGCAAAGTCCCTGGTCTGGTATGAACAGACTTAAATCCTTGCAATTCAATCTTGATCTCTCGCTGCTTGAACTGTTGTTGCACATGGTTTAAATGATCGTACATCAGCCTTATTGATTTTGAGTTTGACCTTCTTTGTCAGTGCAGCGCAAATACAAATTCACTCGGTATGGCTTAAACGCTTCACTCAACTGCTCATCTACATACACTCCGCTTACAATTTGTCCTGGGTGCAATTCCACTGCTAAGTCTTGAAAGTCCTGCACCTCTAGTTCTTGATGAATTAGGTTTGTGGTTATCGCTTCCTCTTTCAGACTATTAAATGAAGCACTCAGACGACCCAATTCACAATTCAAGTATTGCGAATCTATAAAGCTTACAAGCGAGATTTTAAAACCCGTGCAGCGTTTTAAGTATGCCGGAATCTTGTGCTGAAATGAGATGATTTCTCCAGGCTTTTGAACCCTTAGACTAACGATTGAATAGCGTGTGACTGACATCCGTGCTATTCGTTAGTTAACCACAAATAGATTTTCACTTCATACAAATAACCGCTCTGGGCTTTTCTTGCCTGCATGAGTTGCAGCGTAGCCTCGTTGTTTGCAAACGCTTCATCACCACCATCTGTGAACTTACCCTCAATAGCCGAGCCACCAGCTTCCAAGTGCTCCTCAAAGAAGAAAAACTTCTTGTTTGGAGCAACTTGGTGACCGCTAGTGATTAACTTGACTTCATGTGCATCCTCAAAGACCTCTTGATTATTCACCCTAAGTCCTAGCAATGCCCCAGATAGCAACAAGTCATCGGGAAGCGAGACATAGACCCCACGAATTCTGGCGTATTGCTTATCGGTTTGGGCATTGATGCGCACTGATTCTCCAAAATCACTGACACGCACCCTGATTTGCTGAAACTTATGGTTTTTCATCTAGGTTCAGAATTAGGCTTTGATAACAGCTGTACCGCGAAGGATTACTTTTAGGAATGTATTCTCAGGTGCATTGGCAGCCCACTCCAAATTCAGCTCAATGGATTGTTGGTCGCGAATGATCTTTGGGTTATCCAAGATCCAAAGTCCACGGAAGGTGTCTTTACCTGTGGTTTGAAACACCTCACAAGAAGTATTCGGCACAAGGATAGTTCCGTTTGCTTTGAACTCGAATTCACCATCACGGATGTAATCCGGAACAACGTCGAAATTCACACGGCTGGCATCATCCTTCGTTTCGCTCACACCACCCAACAATTGAATGCCGTAAAGTAAGAAGTGATTTCCTTTTTCCAATTTTCCACTGGAAATGTTGCTTGTTCCCACGACTTTCGTGTCGTCATCCTTGAACATCTTTACCACCTTTGATCCAGCGATGGTTTTTACCACGTAGTAAGCTGTATCGACGGCTTGCAAGGATTGTGTTGCCAATCCTTGTTGGATTTCTTTTGGCAACATGGTGATGCGCTTTTCAAATTCTGCGCGTGAGCGAGAACCTGTGGCAGTGGCCATGGCGCGTGACTGATTTTGCATTTTGCGAAACAGCTTGCGTTTATCGCTCGTTGCTCCTAATTCAAGTGCTTGTAAGAAGTCGTCTTCTGACATGGCACCTAGCAAGTTGTACTCGCTGCTTTCGATTTGTCCAAGAGTTAACATGATACTTGTTGTTTATTTGATTTGTAATTGATTAAATGATTTCGATGTAAGAAAGGTCATCTTCCAT
>CAIUSQ010000008.1 GCA_903901905.1 uncultured Actinomycetes bacterium | reverse complement strand
CTTGATGCTGATTTCATAGGCTTGGATCAAATTTGCTACTAGCTCTTCCATCCGTTTTTTTGCTTCGGCAGGAAAATACTTTTCGACATAGACCTTGCCAACAGCCTCACCGAGTGAGCCTTCAATTAATGAGACGGCCCTCTTCCAGCGCTCGCGAAGTTCTGGAGTACCACTCAGTGTCTTTCCATAAAACTCAAAGTTCTGATCGACAAACTCTGATGAAAGATAAGGTGCTGCTCCACTTATGATTTGCCACTTTAGCCAGGCCTTCCAACTTTGCACATCAAAGTTTTTAAGAATTAAATCGAGCCCTTCAAAAAAAGAAGGTTGTTGAACGATTACAGAATCCAGGACGATCGATGGAATCTGACCATGTAGCAGATAAGAGTCCCAATCAAATGTTGGCATGAGAGCCTTTACCTGGCTGCGAGTTAGTTTGTTATAAGTAAGAGTTGCATCCCGGTCTTTAACTTGATCCCAGTGATGGCTAGCGATACTGGTCTCTAAGGCCAAGACTTTTTCTGCAAGTTCCTTTGCATGTGCAACTGCCGCCAACTCAAACATCTTGGCCACGTGGGCAACATATGCCTTGCGAATTTCCAGGTACTGCTCTTCCCGGTAATAGGCCTCATCTGGCAGCGAGAGTCCACCCTGCTGCATATATAAAATATTTGTTGAAGCATCTTTCATGTCGGCGTAGATGAAAGTCCCGAAAATTCCCGAAACCCCTAACGCCTCTAACTTGGCCAGAACTTCCATGAAACCTTCAAGGTTCTCGATCGAATCCACGGCAGATAAATTTTGCGCAATTGGCTTTGCAGATTTGGTCTCTACGGAGTTGGCATCCATAAACGATGCGTAGATGTCGCCAAGCTTTTTGGCCTCATCACTTCCCGATGCGGTTTCAATAATCTCTCGGACTCGTGCCTCTGCTTCAATATGAAGGGCGGTAAATGCACCATCTGATGCGCGATCAGAAGGAATGACTGCATTTTTTAGCCATGTGCCATTGAAGTGGCGATACATGTCATCTTGCGGACGAATACCTTGGTCTAAGTGGCTTAGATCTAATCCTGCTGTTTCTAAACTCACGGAATAAACCCCTTAAGAAAATAGTTGAATCTTCAACATTTCGCGTAGAATACGCGTATGTCACGTGAAAACGCTACCGCACCAAAGTGGTTAACCCCCAGCGAAATGGTTGCTTGGCGCACCTACATCATCGCAAGTCGTCAGCTTTTGGCGGCCCTTGATACCGACCTTAAAGAGCACGATCTAACACTTCCAGATTATGAAATCTTGGCACTTCTTAGTGATGCACCAGATCGCCAAATGCGAATGAGCGAGTTAGCAAAAATTGCTCTGCTTTCACGTTCTCGACTTTCGCACCGGATGAAGGTGATGGAGAAAGCTGGCTGGCTCAAGCGCGAACCATGTCCAGTTGATAAGCGAGGCTACTTTGCAGTCATGACACCAAAGGGTTGGAAGGCAATTGTTGCTGCCGCCCCTGATCATGTGGAAAGCGTGCGCGCTAGATTTATTGATCATCTGTCAAAAGCCGATCAAGAGGCTATCGCGCAGATTTTTGAACGGATAGAAATACCACTTCGGAAAGAAGTTGAAAACGAGTAAAGAGATAACGCGTGAATGAAAAGAAATTAAAGGAATTAAAAAAACCCGCCACATAAAGTGGCGGGTTTTTTAATAAGCGATGCTTACTTAGCTGCTGCCTTCTTGCGGCGGCGCTTCTTTGGAGCTGCAGCTGTTGCTGCTGCCTTCGTCGTGCGACGCGTTGGAGCGGCCTTCTTAGCTGCTGCCTTCTTGCGACGCTTTGGAGCTGCCTTCTTAGCTGCTGCCTTCTTGCGACGACGCTTTGGAGCTGCCTTCTTAGCTG
>CAIUSQ010000007.1 GCA_903901905.1 uncultured Actinomycetes bacterium | reverse complement strand
GAATCCGTGCGGCGTGGTGGTGGTTTGTGCGTATTTGCTTCCCATCCAGAAAACGGTAATCGCATTTCAATTGACCCTTATGAATTGATTTGTGGCAAGCAAATAAGGGGCAGTTGGGGCGGCAGTAGTAGCCCTGATCGGGACATTCCTATGCTTGCAAAACTATACTGCGAGGGTAAACTGCCCCTAGATAAACTCATCACCAAAAGATATCCATTGGACGCCATCAACGATGCTCTTAACGACCTTGAACTCCACCGGGTGGGCAGACCCTTAATTGAAATTGATAAAACGATTGGCTAAATTAAATGAAAAAAAAACCTGTAATTTATCTGGCTGACCTGACTCACAGGGGGTTGGTGCTGTCCTCAAATGTATTCCCCCTTTCTATAGGGCTAATTGCAGCCTATTTGATTCAGAAGCGGCCGGATGATTTTGATATTGAGTTATTTAAATACCCCGAAGACTTTAGTGCTGCCATTGAGAAGAAGAAACCAGACATTATTGGCTTTGCAAATTATTCTTGGAACTTTCATATTAGCTATGGATTTACCAGGGTGATCAAGAAGATTTGGCCTGATTTACCCATTGTCTTTGGTGGTCCAAACTATGGCTTAGAGGCCGACGAGGTCAGTGATTTTTGGAATAAATACAGCCTTATTGATTTTCATATTGTTCGCGAAGGAGAAGAGGCGTTTGTTCACCTTGTTGACTCATTGTTGAAAAATGATATGAGCGTTGAATCTATAAAATCAAGTCGTGAAATGCTTCCTAATTGCCACTACAAAATTGACCAAGAAGTCAACATTGGCCCCGATCTGCCAAGACTTACGCTAGAGGACATCCCGTCTCCCTATCTCATGGGGCTGATGGACAAATTCTTTGATGAAAGTTTGGGCCCCATGATCCACACCACCCGTGGTTGCCCATTCAGTTGTGCATTTTGTACCGAAGGTTCTCCCTATTACAACATCGTCGAACAGCGGATGGAAACTTTGAGCGAAGAGTTGCATTACATTGCCAAGCGAGTTCGTGGCCCGCTTGACTTATACATTTCAGATGCCAACTTTGGCATGTTCAAGCAGGATATGGAAAAAGCAGAGCTTTTGGCTGATATGCAAAAAAAGTATGGCTATCCCAGGTATATTCATGTATCGACAGGAAAGAACCAGAAAGAGCGGGTTATCGATATAGCCAAAATGCTGGACGGTGCCGTGAGTATGGCTGCATCACTTCAGTCGACAGACCCGATTGTCCTGAAAAATGTGTCACGTTCAAATATATCCATAAGCAAACTTACAGCGGTTGGAAAACTGGCAAATAAAGTTGAAGCTGGAACATACAGCGAGATCATTGTGGGGCTACCGGGGGACACTTTTGAGGCTCATCGACAAAGTTTGCGAGATTGTGTCAACGCCAACTTCGACAATATCCGCATGTATCAGCTCATTCTTTTGCCACAGACTGAATTAAATACGCCAGACAGTCGACGTAAGTTTGGGATGAAGTCCAAGCATCGCGTTATGCCGCGCTCCTTTGGTAAATATCATCTTGCTGGGCACGATTTTGTGGCAGTAGAGTCAGAAGAAATACTGGTTGAAAACTCAACTCTACCGTTTGAGGACTATGTTCGTTGCCGCGAACTAGATCTAACAGTTGAATTGCTACATAACGGAAAAATATACGAAGAGCTTCAGTCCTATTGCGAAACACTCCAACTATCCTGGTTTGATTTTATATTGAGATTCTATGAAAACCGTAGAAACTAT
>CAIUSQ010000006.1 GCA_903901905.1 uncultured Actinomycetes bacterium | reverse complement strand
TGTGAGTGTGAAACGTTGTTTCCAAAGCTGGGGCCTTTGCCACAGATATCGCATGTTGCTGCCATGGCAGAACTCCTTTAAATGTTTGGTTCGTTCATGTTCTCAAAAGCGGTGCTCTGTGAACAGGGCGTAAGGGTAGCGCGAGAGCGGGGGCAGATGCCAATTCCAGTCTTTCCAATCGTGAAAACACCTTCAGAAGAGAGGTTTTCCAACAAAATTTGAGTGGGCAATCCTCAATCATTTCAAGAACTCAAACCTCAGAAAGGGGAGAATAAACCCGTGGCTACTTTAGAGAACAAGGTCTCATCGGTTATCGGAGACCGGACAGCGAAAGTTCTAGAGACCACATTTGGTGTAAAAAACATAGGCGATCTGATGCGCCACTACCCGCGCAGATACATGGTTCGCGGGGAGCTATCTGACATTTCTGCTCTTCGAGAAGGTGATGAGACAACAATCCTTGCGCAGATTTACTCGGCAACAAATAGACCTATGCGAGGGCGAAAAGGAAGCATGCTTGAAGTTGTAGTCACGGATGGTACGGACAAACTTTCGCTAACCTTCTTTAATCAAGCTTGGCGTGAGAAAGATCTCAAGGTTGGAAGGCAAGGTTTATTTGCAGGCAAGATCGGCGTTTTTAACAATAAGAAACAGTTAACACATCCAGATTATGAACTCATACCAGATGGCTCTGATGTAGACACAGCCGTCGAAGGTTTTGCCGGAAAGTACCTACCTGCATATCCAGCTTCATCAAAACTACCATCTTGGAAAATCTCTCAGTGCGTTGAACTAGCCATTGGATCGTTAGAAGAAGTTCAAGATTTTCTTCCTGAAAAGATTAGAGAAAAACATGGTTATCCGACTTTGCACCAGGCTCTGGTTCAGTTACATCAACCATCAGATCTTGAACACGCCGACCTAGCGCGTGAGCGGTTAACTTTTGATGAAGCATTTCTGCTGCAATCCTTGCTGGTATTGCGTCGCAATGAGCTAAAAAAATTGAATTCAACTGCCATTAAGAATATTAGCGGTGGGTTACTAGATTTATTTGATAAGTCACTGCCATTTGAGCTAACTGCAGGACAAATAGAAGTTAGCAAAGAAATTGAATCTGATCTAGCTCAGTCTCATCCGATGCATCGCTTACTACAAGGTGAAGTCGGATCAGGAAAAACAATTGTGGCTTTAAGGGCAATGCTTTCAGTTGTAGATAGCGGGGGACAGGCAGCGCTACTTGCACCAACTGAAGTACTAGCCGGACAGCACCTTCGTACAATTACAAAACTGTTAGGAGAGTTAGCTCAGGGTGGAATGCTGGGTGGAAATGAAAATGCTACTCGAGTAGTTCTATTGACCGGTTCCCAAAGCGCTCTTGCTCGCAAAGAGTCCCTTGCAATGGCTGCGGATGGTGTTGCCGGAATTGTGATTGGAACTCACGCACTACTTGGCGAGAAAGTTGCCTTTAAGAATCTTGGATTAATTGTTGTTGACGAACAGCATCGCTTTGGTGTGGAACAACGTGATGCACTTAAGGAGAAAGCGATCCTTCCTCCACATTTATTGGTTATGACAGCAACGCCAATTCCTCGTACTGTGGCGATGACGGTTTTTGGTGATTTAGATGTATCAACACTTCGCGAACTGCCACTAGGGCGCCAACCGATAACCACCCATGTGGTTCCTGTAAAAGAAAAACCACATTATTTAGAGCGGACATGGGAGCGAATTAGGGAGGAAGTAGCGCAGGGACATCAGGCCTATATCGTGACTCCCCGAATATCTGCCAATGAAGAGGCCAATGCAGATGCTGATTTAGATTTCTTATTTGGCGAAGAGACAGATGAGATTTCTGCAGTTGAGGAACTTGCACCGACCCTTGCACAAGGAGCTTTAAGAGGATTGAAAATTGCAGTTCTACACGGTCGCCTATCAGCCGACGAAAAAGAAAAAACTATGCAGGCCTTTTCAAATGGTGAGATCGATGTTTTGGTTTCAACTACTGTCATCGAAGTAGGCGTTGATGTGGCTAATGCAACGATCATGGTAATTATGGATGCCGATCGCTTTGGCGTATCCCAGCTGCACCAACTTCGAGGTCGTGTAGGCCGTGGTGTGTCTCCTGGTCTTTGTTTACTAGTTACATCAACTGTCGATGAATCTCCAGCACGGGAGCGTCTAGATGCAGTTGCAAAAACGCTGGATGGTTTTGAGCTTTCACGAATAGATCTTGAACAAAGACGTGAAGGAGATGTCTTAGGCGCATCTCAGTCTGGAACGAGATCGCATCTGCGGTTACTTCGAGTGCTTCGCGATGAAGTCCTGATTGAGAGAGCTAGAGAAGATGCAAACGATTTAATAGCCCTGGAAAATGATCTAAAAAACTATCCTGCTCTAAAGTTAGAGTTGGCAAAGTTGCAACAGGATCAAGCCGTAGATTATTTAGATAAGGGGTGATGTAGTTGCGAATAATTGCTGGAGTAGCAAAAGGTAGAAATTTAGGAACAGTGGCACAAGCTACAAGACCTACATCTGATCGTGCCCGCGAAGGTCTTTTTTCATCACTCTCTTCTGAGTTTGGAACATTTGAGGGATTACGGGTTCTAGATCTCTTTGCAGGGTCAGGGGCCATTGGTCTGGAGTCACTTTCTCGAGGCGCCACACTTGTTCATGTTGTTGAAAAAGATGAGCAAGCAGTGAAGACCATCGAGGCAAATCATGAGTTAGTAAAAAAATCTAATCCTGCAGGCAAGCTTCAAATATTTGGAATGAGTGTTGAACGTTTTCTCAATGATCAACCAAGGGAGAAATATCATCTCGTTTATATCGATCCTCCTTATGAATTTTCTAATCAAGGCGTAGAAGACATCTTGAGTAAATTACATGATGATAATTTTTTAAGTAGTGATGCATTTATTGCAGTTGAGCGTAATACAAGGATGGATCAGTTCATTTGGCCTGATGCCTTCTTCCCGGCACGTGAGCGAAATTATGGTCAGGCCAGCATCTATTACGCCAATTTCCAGCCTTAAGAATGGATTACTCGCCCTTCTATTGCTAGCGTTTGGTCTATGAAGCGTGCCGTCTGTCCTGGATCTTTTGATCCCATCACTTATGGACATTTAGACATCATCGAACGTGCCGCACAGCAGTTTGATCACGTAGTAGTTGCAGTGCTTGAAAACCGTACGAAAGCATCTTTATTCACGGTTAAGGAACGAATAAAGATGATCACAGAGGTCACAAGTAGATTTCCAAATGTTTCAGTAGATTCTTGGAGTGGTTTGTTAGTTGATTATTGCAAGAGCAATTCAATTCAGGCAATTGTTAAGGGCTTACGCGCGGTAACAGATTTTGATTATGAACTTCAAATGGCTCAAGTGAATTTACAGGGATCAGGCGTTGAAACTATGTTCATGGCAACGTCTCCAACTCATTCATTTTTGTCTTCATCTTTGGTCAAAGAACTAGCGCACTATTCAGGTGATGTTTCATCAATGGTGCCACCGTCAATCAATGAAGCCTTAAAGCTTCGAATAGCAGGGGAGTAGATCATGGAATCTATTGAAAAGTTAACATCTGCAATCACAATGATAGAAGAGGCACGAGGCGTACCTTTGTCAGCTAGTTGTGTTGTTCACCGTGCCGAGATACTTTCAATTTTAGATTCTGCCCGTGATGGTCTTCCTTCAGATTTTGCCTCTGCACATGCAATTATTCAAACTAGAGAGGCGATCATTGAGGAAGCGCGCCTTAGTGCTGAACAGATGATCGCAATAGCTCGAGAAGAAGTTTCACAAATGGTTGAAAAAACTTCTGTTGTTCAAATCGCTCGTGATGAAGCAAGAGCAATTGTTCAGGAAGCGCGAGAGAACGCCGATATCGAAAAACAAGAAATCGAAGAGTACATAGATGGTCGACTAGCAACTCTTGAAGTTATCTTGAACAAAACTTTGGATGCGATTAGCCGTGGTCGCGATCGCCTTGCTGGCGCAAATGACAAAGATATTTTGTCTCAACTTGCCGAAAAGGATTAGTGGGCCTAGCCACAGATATTTGAACCCATGAACGCTTCTTACAAATCCTTTCAGCTAAACACCTTCGAGCTTCCTCGGCGAGCAGGGGAGATGAAGGAGTATTCCCTGGACATCCAAGTCAGCGAAAACTTTGGCGTTACCCTTATTGCTGTTCCTGCAGGGGAAACCATTGAAGTAGATGCTCGGTTAGAGTCAGTTACAGAGGGCATTCTTTTAAGTGCCGATGTTTATGCAGTTGCAAAGGGTGAGTGCATTCGTTGCCTAGATCCTGTTGAGATTGTGATTGAACGAAAAATACAGGAGTTATATAACTACGAACCAACAAATGAACGTGGGAAAAAGAAGAAACACGAAGCTGAAATTGATGACTTGGATATTGAAGATGAATTAATGATGCAGGGTCAGATTATGGATTTGGAAACACCAATACGTGATGCTGTTGTTCTCTCACTTCCAATCAATCCACTATGCAGCAAAGATTGCTTGGGCCTTTGCCCTGAATGTGGGGAAAAATGGGCTGGTCTAGTAAAAGACCATGCTCACGAAACCATAGACGCCCGCTGGGCAGGCTTAAAGGCTTTGGGTTCTGAAGACCCCGATTTCAAGATTTAGTGGTTTTAAGGGATACTTACGCTCTTGGGTAAGCACGGCAATTAGCCGGTAAAGCCTAGATTTTTAGAACTCTCGAATGCTCGAGGAAACCGAAGGAAGAGGTTAGAAAAGTGCCAGTACCAAAGCGAAAAATGTCGCGTTCAAAGACGCGCTCTCGTCGTAGTCAGTGGAAAACAACTGCAGCT
>CAIUSQ010000005.1 GCA_903901905.1 uncultured Actinomycetes bacterium | reverse complement strand
CGTAGAAACGAAATCCAAATTCCAATCGCAACACCGACCCAATAGACTGGTGTTTCTGGGGGCGGTAGCTCAGTTGGTCAGAGCATCGGACTCATAATCCGTGGGTCGTCGGTTCGAGCCCGACCCGCCCCACTTTCGTTCTCGCTGATAAAAGTATGATTTTCATCAACTGATTACGTTGCACTGAATTGATTTTTAGTTTTTCTTCCACACAATTCAAGTCACGTCCGACAGCACCAACTGATGTTACTTTAAGAAGGTCTAACTAGTACGCTATCGACTCGATAACTTGTTGTTTTCCATCTTGCACCCGGTGCTGCTTTAGGTGCAGATTTTGCAGATTTAACATCAACAATAGTTTTTAATGTTTTGTTATGAGTTTTTATATACTTACAAACACTAGTTGCTTGGGCCGTAGCAAGCTTATTTGTTTTGGCGCTTTTTGCATCGGTGCCGCAAACTCACCCATTATTTGCTAAAACAGTTGCATTAAATCCAGATGTCTTTATTTCTTCAGTGCCAAAAATGAATTTCGGTTTGGGGCCTGAGGCTTTCGACCTTCAAGGAAAGAAGCTAATCCAGGTTGAAGATCTGGGCCTGCGAATCAAGAACTTAATTATGGTTTTGACACTGACGTTCGTTGAAGTTTGTATGAACCCGACACTTACTGAAGAAAGGGCGCTTGCCGGAATTTCTGTGGCGCTCGAGATGCTCGGGCTGACAGCCAAGCAAATCGAAAAACTGATGTCTGATCCCCTGCCAGAGGTCTAGGCAACAACCGATTAGTGCCACGCTTACAAAACACGTACAACATGCACAGATATGCGATTCCAAAGAGACAGTCCTTGTCATTGCATCTAGGCTTTCGATATGCGAAGGATCATTGCGGCAGGTGCACTTTTGTTGTTGCTTGCAGGTTGTGCGCAAAGCGATCCCTTTGAAGATCTAGCCGGTGGTGCCTGCACAAGTGCGCTAGCTAGCGTAGTCAACGATCATATTTCTGGACAGATAGATGCCTTAGCTGAGAGTGATTGGGAATCAGCTCGCTCATTTGCTTCTGAGAATTTTCAATCAAACGTTTCTCTTGAAGATTTCACCTTCATCATTAATGAGCAGTATCCAATGTTGATTGAAAATACGGGATACGAGTTCAACGAGTGCAGCGTTACTAATAGCACAATCACACAAGAAGTCGATGTTACAAGTGGTGAGCAAGTCTTTACCCTCACCTATTCACTCACGGTAAACGGCTCAACTCTTGGTGTTGAATCAGCCGTGATCACCGAAGTTGCGTCTCAGGTAGCTGTTTAATTGGTTGTGAACTCGAACTACGACACTAAACGCAGACCAATGAAATGTTCAGATTGAGTTAGGGCTTTCCCTTAATCCCCAACGCGTCAATAAGTGCCTTTTCAGTCACACCAAGTTTCTTTGCAGCAGCTGCAGTATCTGGTGGCATTGACCTTCCCAGGGCTGCCATTAACGCATCTTGTGTTACTCCAAGTTCTTTGGAAGCTGCTGCCAGATCGGGCATCGGCATTTGCCCTCCACCGTTTGCAGGCATTGGCATTTGCCCTCCACCCATCGCTGGCATTGGCTGAATCTGACTTTCATCTACTTCGCCGTGGAAACAAGTAATTGATGAGCGCGCATCCGCGGTTCCTAGAAGCACGTAGTGATAAATTCCACCTGGGAATTCAGGAGTAGCACTCACAATTCCATTGCACTCATCCAGTTTGCTCGCAGTGAGTTGCTTTCCATTTATGTCACGATCTCCATAGATAGGGAAACCATCAAGGGCAAAACCAATGATGTGAGATGGTTTTGAATCTTCATCCACTTTTGCAGTCACACAGGTTGAAAGGCCGTGATAGTGATAAGCGCCTTGCTCAAGTGTTGGGTGCCCCGTGCACTTATCGATAAATGATCCAGTGTTTCCACTTGCATCGGTAATTGTGAAATTACTTGCCATGGCTACTGTCGTTCCATCGCCCTCAAAAGGGTTATAGAGAACTGTGCCAGAGATCATTACTCCAATAGATCCCAAT
>CAIUSQ010000004.1 GCA_903901905.1 uncultured Actinomycetes bacterium | reverse complement strand
TTGGAAGCATCATCGTTATTCCGCGATCGATCTGGGCTTACAACGCAGCCACAGTTGCATCTGGTGAATGACCCGTCATCGATCCGGTATCACCAAGACAAAGATCTATATAGGTATTCCCATCAATATCAACAAAATGTGCGCCCTTGGCACTTTCGACCACAACCGGAAATCCCCCCGGCCACTTCGCCATCCATGACATCGGAACGCCACCTGGCATTACTGATTTACTCTCTTTAAATATCGCCGCACTTTTTGGGTGGTGCACCACAAAACGTGCCTGCTCCCGCTCGAGCAAATGGCTTAAATGTTCGCGATCAATCATTTCTTTCCCAGAAATTTATCTAAAGTAACTTGCATCAATTCTAAGCTGCTTTTGCCCCCCAAATAATTTGAATACCATTTTGCTGTTTCCATAATTGCTTCATTTGGTGAGAAATGCGGAATCCATTTTAAAACTTCTTTAGCCTTTGTGCTGTTTAAATTTAAATTTATGTGTTCATTAAATTCTGACTTTTCAAAGGAAATTTCAATTTTGTTGGGCAAGTTTCGATTAAAGGTGTCAACAAGATCGGTTACAGTCACAGATGAATCTGGACCAAAATTAAACTTGTCAAAGACTTTTACCTGTTTTTTTAATAAGTGGCTTTGGGCAACCAAAATGTATCCAAATAAACAATCGAGTACGTGCTGAAAAGGCCTGGTTGATAGCGGATTTCTTATGATTAAGGCACTTCTTGTTTCGAATGCTCTAACCAAATCCGGTATCAGGCGGTAACGTGCCCAATCTCCACCACCAATTACATTCCCGGCTCTAACTGCGGCAACTGGAATTTTATTTGGATTTACAGATAATGAAATTGCCCGAACTACTAACTCGGCTGCTGCTTTAGAGGAACTATATGGGTCGTCGCCACCTAGCCTGTCATCTTCCGTGAAGATCTTTCCTATTTCTGTATTCTCATAAACTTTATCAGTAGTGGAAATAATTATCCCTGCAAGACCTACTCTGTTCAATGAAGTAACTAGAACGTTACTGGTTCCAACGACATTTGTTGAAATAGTTTCGATGGGATTTTTCAATGATTCCAAAACAAGTGCCTGAGCCGCCAGGTGAAATACGTAGTCAGGTGCAACTTCGATGTAAATTTTCTCAAGCATATTTAAATCTCTAATATCTTGGATAAATTCTTGAGTCAGTAACTTGGAAATTTGCGCATCCACATACAAAGATCTTGGCTCAGTCGGAGGCAATGAAATTCCATATACTTGAGCACCAAGTCTACTTAAAATTAATGTAAGCCAGGAACCTTTAAACCCAGTATGCCCAGTAACAATTACTTTTTTCCCGCGCCATAAGTCGGGATTCAGGTCCAAGGCAGAACACCTTTATCTATCTCTTCTTCTAGGCGCTGCAAATCTCGAATTGTGTCAACAGGTTGCCAAAATCCTAAGTGTTTGTATGCGCCTAATTTACTTGCTTTGGCTATCTCTGGTAAAGAATCCGCTTCAAGAGAAGTCTCATCATTCTTTAGATATTTGAATATTTCTGGAGTGAAAACTAAGAAGCCACCATTAACCCAAGAACCATCTCCAGCTGGTTTCTCTTGAAAACTTTTAACTTGATCTTTTTCTAAGGCTAATGCTCCAAACCTTGCCGCGGGCTGAACCGCGGTTAAGGTACCGATATTCTGAGATCTCTGATGTTTGCGAATTAATGCAGTTATGTCAACGTCTGAAACGCCATCACCATAAGTTAAAAGAAAATCCTCGCTCAACAGATTTTTTGCGCGCAAAAGGCGACCGCCTGTTAATGTTTCAATGCCAGTATCAAGAACTGTTACCTTCCAAGGAAGACTTCTTACCTGATGAATCTCCCGATTAGGAGTTGACAGATCAAAAGTTACATCAGATTCATGAAGCCAGAAATTGGCAAAATACTCTCGAATCTGTTGCCCTTTATATCCAACTAGAACAACAAAATCGGTGACCCCGTGTCGCGCGTAATTTTGCATAACATGCCAAATAAGTGGTTTCCCGCCAGCTTCGACCAGCGGCTTTGGTTTAACTTGAGTCTCTTCTGAAAGGCGTGTGCCTCGGCCTCCCGCAAGTATTACTGCTTTCATTTGTAGACTCCACTTCCTCTGTAGGTAATCTACCAATAATTTAGTCATTTCCTACTTCGACAACTAAATGTAGAGCCTCTATCTTGCCTTATTTATGTACAGGCGTAGGCCCTCTACAGCAAGGCGATGGTCATCTTCTTGCGGAATACCACTTACAACAACGGTTCCCATATGCACGCCATTTACCCGCAATGGAAATGCACCTCCGTGAATTGCATGATCACTTTCCTCCAAATTATTTTGCGCATACCAATCTTTTCCCGAAATCCCAGATTCCTCAGCTAAGATCCGTAAATACATTGATGAATATCCTTTAGCCGCAACCGTGCGCACTTTGCGCGCCATCCAGCGATCATTTTCAGCATCAGATCCAGGAAGTGATGC
>CAIUSQ010000003.1 GCA_903901905.1 uncultured Actinomycetes bacterium | reverse complement strand
CTGCCGTTGCGGCGGCAGCAATTGCTGCGGTCGCGAGACGGTTTAACTTCATTTTTCCTCCTAGAGGGTTTAGTTAGATGGATGTGAAGAGTCGACATACGTCACAGCCATCTCTGGGTGGGCAAAGTCTGCCTTACGAAGTGAAATAAGGCAATCCTGATAGGCCACAATTATAGCAAAATTAAGCGTAAAAAAACTGCTGGCCAGGGTGATTTAGGAGCCAGAGACTGAGGCCCGAGCAGTCTCAATCTTCGCTTCGGTAAGTACCCGAATCGCATATAAAAAGAGGACAAACCCCAAGGCCGAAGCGGTGAAATAGACCGATCTGAAAGCCATCTCGCGTCCGAGACCAGGCTGTAGAACTGTCACCAGAGTGCCGCCCAGAAGCGTGCCAATCGGAATCGTGCCCCAGGCAAAGAATCGATACACGCTATTTACGCGGCCCAATAGCTGAGAGGGGATCAGGCTTTGGCGAAGCGAGACGGTAACGACATTCCATAGGACGGCGGTAAAGGTTTCTATGGCCACGAAAATCCAAACCAGATACCAGAGCGAGGAAAGGCCAACTAAGAGGGCCATCAGTGGCATGGTGAATAACGCCAGAGCCAGTGATCGACCTCTGCCGATCTTCTCAGAAACCTTAGGGCCAAGTAGCCCACCAAGAATTCCTCCAACTGCTCCTGCGGTACCAAGTACCGCAAAGATAAAGACGGTTGTTTTTAAAACCTCTTGGGCAAAGAGAATAAAAATCGCCCCGGATAGCGCCGCAATTCCATTAACCAATCCCAGAATAATTGCCATCGGCCGCAATAGTTCATGACGCCACAGCCAACCAAATCCTTCTTTTATTTCGGCGCGAAAATTTATCTTCCCACTCTTCGCTTCAGGCTTAAAACTTTTCACTGTGGGTTTCATGGCTGCAATCAGTGCCGCTGCAATAAAGAAGGTCACTGCGTCAACAAAGAAGGGAAGAAAAATCGCGATTGAAACAATGAAACTTCCTAGTGGTGGACCAATGAAGGAATTAGTTAAAGACTCGGCCGACCACATTCGACCGTTAGCCTTTTCTAGATTTTTGTCTTCAACAACAGCAGGCATCATCGTTTGTGCTGTGTTATCACGAAGCACTTCGGCTAATCCAAAGAGAAAAGCGGTAATCAAAATGACGAAATAGAGGGTGTAGTTTGTTTCGAGATCAGTAATGGACGTTAACTCATTTAGAGATGGAAGTGTTTCGCGTTCGAGGTAAACAAAAGCGGCGACCACAAGTGTAAGAACACCATTAAAAACATTCATGGCCGCAACAATGCGCTTGCGGTTAAATCGATCTGTCAGCACTCCTGCAAAGAGGGTAAAAACCAGCCACGGCAAACGTGAAACCACCACGGATAAGGCGATTAGAAAAGGTGAGCGAGTTACTGCTGATGCGAGCCATGGGTAGGCAACTGCTGCAATACCGTCACCAAGATTGGATATTGCCGTTGCGCTCCAGAGCTTCCAATAAGAGGTCCCCAACTTGCTTTTGGGTTTGGCAGCTTTCATTGGGCGCTCCTTGAACTTGCTCGTATCTAATTGCTGAACCTTACTGCGCCAAGCATCTAACAAATAGGTAAAAGTAAGGCGATTTCCATGGCTGGCGGGTATATTTCATAAATGCCCCGGAACATGGTCACGGGGTTATTTCATAATTCGGAAGGTTAGAAAACCAATGAGTACAAATCCATTTCTTTCAAAGTCAACGTTGGAATACGAACTTCCGCCATTCGCGCAAATCACCGAAGATCATTACCTCGAAGCATTTTATGAGGGCACGAAGGAACAGTTGGCAGAGATCGAAGAAATTCTGGCCAACGTTGAAGTTACCTTTGAAAATACCATTG
>CAIUSQ010000002.1 GCA_903901905.1 uncultured Actinomycetes bacterium | reverse complement strand
TGCACTCAGTTAATGGATCACTAAATGTTGCAACGTGACCTGATGCTTCCCAAACTTCTTTTGCCAAAATTACACATGAGTCCAAACCGACAACATCTTCTCGGCCCATAACCATGGACTTCCACCACTGGCGCTTTACATTATTTTTTAGCTCTACTCCCAGTGGGCCGTAATCCCATGAAGCACGGAGGCCACCATAAATTTCTGATGATGGGTAAACAAACCCACGACGCTTTGCAAGTCCTACGATATTTTCTAAACGGTCCGTTGCCACAATTTTCTCCATCCGGCTGGCTGTCGGCGAAAAGCAACGTGTGTTACTTCCGTAGGAGAATTTTACTCTGAGTATGGCCGTTCATATGCACCGGGCTCATCAATTGCGAGCGCTAAAGTTGGAATCGCATTCATCTTTACATTGTTATTGCTTAAAGCTCGGCGATAGGAACCCACATTTTCCCAACGGGTCACAAGCGACCACAGCGTCAGATCATCTAGATTTTGACCAAACTCTCCATCAACAAAACCAGCACAGGCAGAAAATGCTTCAAGCGAGGCAGCTAACTGGCTCTCAAAATGAGCTGCATCCCCAAGGGCAACGGTGAATCGTGCGATTGCAAGCATGGGTTGAGCGTAGCGCTCCGATTATGGAAATGATAATCATTTCCATTTGTGATACATTCTCACCATGAACATAGCAATCATCCTCGCAGCCGTAACCGCACTTTCAACATTTGCAGGAGGAGCATTAGCCCTTCGAGCAAAGGATCGACTCCATCTTGTTCTTGGGCTCTCCGCCGGATTACTTCTTGGGTTAGTAGCTTTTGACTTACTGCCCGAAGTATTTGAATTAGGCACCCAAGAGTTATTCCACGCGCCTGCAGTTTCAGTCGCACTTATCGGTGGCTTTTTGTTGCTGCATTTTTATGAGCAGATATTTGGAAGCCATGAGCCAGCAGAATCTGATTACGGTAACGATCATAAGCACTCCCATAATTTCTCTGGAGTTCTAGGTTCTATTGCAATGGGTGGCCACGTATTTTTAGATGGCCTTGCGCTGGGAGTTGCCTTTAAAGTCAGTTCGGATCTGGGCTTTGTTGTCTTTATTGCATTGCTTGCTCACGCCTTTAGTGATGGCCTTAATACAGTTTCATTTTTAGTTAAGTCTGGGCTTTGGGGCAAAAAGAGTTTTATCCTCATTGGAGTAGATACTGTTGCGCGAGTTAGTGGAGCAGCACTTGGAAGCACACTTGCATTGAGCAATGATTTCATCGCGCTTTATTTGGCAGCATTCGCTGGAATTATCATCTACCTTGCGACTTCACACATTCTTCCCGAAGCTCACTCTAATCATTCATCACGATTGACGATGGCCGCCACAATTGCGGGTGTACTGATTATGTGGGGGGTTTCGAGTTATCTACATTCTGGTGATGTTCATGCGCATGGCTCTGACGTTGGTATTCACCAAGAAGGTGATGTCCATAGTGATGAGCATGCAGAAGATCATACCGACGAACACGGTGATGAGCATGCAGAAGAACATTCACACGAAGGCGACCAATCTAAGTAGCTATGAACAAATCAGACCTTAAATTGATCTCCGTTCTTGAACGAACTGGAGGTTTTGCTAGCGCACAGGAGCTTCATCAAATCTTACGTCGCGAAGGTGACGGTATTGGATTAACAACTGTGTATCGGGCACTGCAATCTCTAGTCGATGACAAAATCGTTGACTTACTCCGCCGAGATGACGGCGAAGCTATCTATCGTTTATGCGGTGATGG
>CAIUSQ010000001.1 GCA_903901905.1 uncultured Actinomycetes bacterium | reverse complement strand
CGCTGGGTGATTTTGGGTCCTAATGGTGCTGGTAAAACTTCTTTGATAGCTATTGCTGCGACTTTGATCCACCCTACAAAAGGCCAAGCAAGGGTGCTAGATGAGTTATTAGGACGCGTGGATGTCTTTGAACTACGTCATCGAATTGGGTTAAGTAGCGCCGCTCTAACGGATCGAATTCCACCTGATGAGTGCGCTTTGGATGTGGTTATGACCGCATCTTGGGCCGTCACTGGTAGGTGGCAAGAAGTTTATGATTTATGGGACGAATCAAGAGCGTTGGGAATGTTGTCCTTGTTCGGGGTTTCGCAAAATAAGGATCAAAAATTTGGAAGTATGAGTGAAGGCGAACGCAAAAGAATTCAAATAGCCAGAGCGCTAATGCCAGATCCTGAACTGCTGATTTTAGATGAGCCCGCTGCTGGATTAGATCTGGGAGCTCGTGAAGATTTGCTATCCAGATTGAGTGGCCTGGCGTTGGACCCGGCAGCACCAACAAGCTTGCTGGTCACGCATCACGTGGAAGAGATCCCAAGTGGCACTACTCACGCTTTGTTATTGCGAGATGGGGGAGTCGTTGCTTCAGGGCCGATATCTGAGGTTTTAACTTCTGCCAATATCTCGCAAGCTTTTGGTTTATCGATTAATTTATCTCAAGAACATGGACGTTGGTTTGCTAGAGCGATTTAATTAAATAAAAATAGCGCCGATCCACTTTAAGTCAACCGGCGCTATTTATTTTAATCGGTTATTAACCTATCCATGCATTAATTGGCGAGGAAAGGAAATAGATCATAAATAACCCTGATACAAGTAGCAGCAGTGGGTGGACCTCTTTGCTACGTCCCTGCACTACCCGGATTACGACGTGAGTCACAAATCCTGCACCAATACCTACTGAAATGTTGTAGGAAAAAGGCATCAAGATAATTGTTAAGAACGCTGGGATTCCAATTCCGAGATCATCCCACTCAATATTCTTAACTTGACTCATCATCAAGAAACCGACCACGAGTAGAGCTGGAGTGGCTGCTTCGTAAGGGATTATTGCTACAAGTGGAGCCAAGAAAGTTGTGAGCAAGAATGCAATTCCAGTCACAATAGATGCAAGACCAGTACGTGCACCCTCACCTACACCTGTTGCTGATTCGATGTAACTTGTGTTTGAAGAAACACCCGCTGCACCACCGGCGGCAGCGGCAATCGAATCAACGATCAAGATCTTGTTAGCACCTTCAATATTGCCGTCACGATCAACTAAGCCGGCCTGATTTCCAATTGCAGTCATTGTTCCCATCGTGTCGAAGAAATCGGCAAGAAGCAATGTAAATACAAGTAGCAAGGCGGCTAGAAAACCAGTTTTCGGATTTGTGAATGCTCCGAAAATATCGTTAAAACCAATACCTAGAGTGTCAAAGCGAGGAGAGTCAGTTAAATTAAAGTTACCCTGTGCATCTTTAGGCAAGATCGGATTGTTCAACGCCCATCCGCGAGAGTTTGACTCTGTTGGGCTGAGGAAGCTGTTACCAATCTTGAACTGCGATTCAACCATGATTGCTAAAACGGTTGAAGAAATGATTCCGATCAGAATCGAACCTTTAACCTTCTTAATCATGAGAACGATTGTGAGGAACAAGCCAAAAGCAAAAATTACAATTGGCCATCCGACTAGTTGTCCGCCATCGCCGAGTTCTAATGGAACTGCGGATGGCTTCGAGTTTGTGCTGCCCCAGACAAAATTTGGTGTTCTTCTCACGAAACCGGAGTCAACTAGACCGATTAAGGCAATAAATAGGCCGATACCTACCGAGATGGCAACTTTTAGGGATGTTGGTATCGCCTTAAAGACTGCGACGCGGAAGCCAGTTAGAACCAGTACGAGAATCAAAACTCCCTCGATTAAGACCAATCCCATGGCCTGTTCCCAAGTTGAGTTTTTCGCTATGGAAACCGCAACGAAGGTGTTGAGACCTAAACCAGTTGCTAGTGCCAAAGGAAAATTAGCAACGGCTCCCATCAGGATTGTGAGAATTCCAGCGACAAGGGCGGTACCTGCAGCAACAATGATGATCGCGTTAGTTCTATCGCCACCACCAATGAACTGTCCAGCGCCATCTGTTGTAGCGAGAATTAATGGGTTTAGCGCCACGATGTATGCCATCGTGAAGAAAGTTACGAGTCCACCTCGAACCTCTTGTAGAACAGATGACCCACGCTGTGAGATTTTAAAATATGAATCTAGCATTACCCCTCTTTACTGTTTTGGTGACGGGGGTG